>CAYQKZ010000004.1:0-30214 GCA_964418135.1 uncultured Desulfobacterales bacterium | reverse complement strand
GCCCGAGCGGTAGCTCGGGCCTTTTCCTATGATATGCCTTTGTTACTCTCGGTGCTATGTGTGGCATTCACTAGCGGGTCTCTCAATTTTGTTGAGATCACAGCAACTCAGACACATGGCTTGTTCTCCTGGAACGTGTTTTCTCAGCCGCTGGCGTTTCTGATTTTTTTTGTTTCCGCACTGGCGGAAACCAATCGGGCACCGTTCGATTTGCCCGAGGCGGAAAGTGAATTGACCGCTGGTTTTCACACAGAATACTCGGGTATGGGATTTGGTCTGTTTTTCCTGGCTGAATATTCTTATATGATCGTTATTTGTGCGGTAGGTTCCGTCCTTTTTTTAGGTGGGTGGAGTGGTCCGTTTCTGTCTGGTCACTGGTGGATGCTCGGTAAAATCTACTCCCTGATTTTGGCCATGATGTGGTTCCGCTGGACGTATCCTCGTGTGCGGTTCGATCAATTGTTGAACCTCTGTTGGAAGTGGCTGATACCCCTTTCCCTGATCAATTTGCTGGCGACTGCTTTGATCATTAACCTTGTGAGGTAGGATGACAACGATTCAAAAAACCCTGAAAGGGCTGTGGAGCCTGATTGTCGGCCTGAAGGTCACAGGAAAGGAGTTCTGTAGACCCTGGATTACCGTGCATTACCCGAGACAGGAAGTAACGAACTTGAATTCCTATCGTGGGCATATTGATCTGGTACCGCAGCCTGGAAATTCGAAACAGCCGTTATGTATTGTCTGTAAAAAATGTGAAGAGATATGCCCGTCCGGCTGTATACGTATCGAAGGACATCTGCCAGACGAAAAGACCGGAGAGGTTCGTCAGCTTTTGTTGATAACGAATGTTCCGCTCCCAGGTTCAGTGGCAAAGGATCCCATCTGTGCTACCGATAAAAACCTTCGGCTGCTGGATAGTTTTACACTCAATTATAATTATTGCAGCCTTTGCGGACTTTGTGTACAAAGCTGTCCGGTATCGTCTCTGATCTTTTCGAACGATGTATATTTGGCCGGTGGGTCACGAAAGGATTTTGAATACGATTTACTCCGGCGACTCAAGGAACGATCGGTAACTAAAAAAGGATAGGAGTACCATGGATCTGCTTTCATTGATTCATCCGGCATATGGACTGTATATGATCTTGATAATCGGAGGTGGTGTTGTCGCGGTACTTGCCAGCAGCCTTATCAGAGCCCTTTCCGGTCTGATTGTCACACTTTTTGGTGTAGCAGGGATGTATCTGCTCATGGCGGCTCCCTTTATCGCTTTCATGCAAATTCTGATATATGTCGGTGCGGTAACGGTTTTAATTTTCTTTGCAATTATGCTGACACGGACATCCGATGGAGAATCGGGGTCCGAAGATGCACGGGCAAGTAAAAAGTATCTGTCAATCTGGGCCGCCTTGTTTTCTACGTTTGTATTGATGGCAGTGGTTGTACGTCATATGCCCTGCGCCATTCCGTTGAAACCTGAAGTGAGCATGGGACGGCTGGGTGAATTTTTAACCGGGCCATTTGCACTGTCTTTCGAACTGATATCTGCCGTTCTTTTTGTGGCAATGGCTGGAGCCGTACTCCTCGGCTTCGACAGGAGAAAAGCTAAATGAATTATCTGGTCATGTATCATCTGGCAGCACTGATTTTATTTGGTCTTGGACTCTTTGGAATTACCTGTCGCAAAAGTCTCGTCGGGATGCTGATATCAGTCGAACTCTTGCTGAACGGTGCCGGCCTGGCATTGGTCGCCAGCAGTCGGTTAACGCCGGCCATAGATGAACTTGGGCAATTGGGTACGCTGTTGGTAATGGGGTTGGCGGCTGCTGAAGCCACGCTGGTGCTGGCCATAATTCTGATCGTATCCCGGCGTTTCGGAACCACTGAAATTGCCGAAATCGCAACGTTAAAGGGCTAACGGATCATGACTGAAAGTGCATCTCTTCTTTTACCGATTCTAATTACCGGCCTGTCACCGCTGTTTATCTGGTTGCTGAGGAAAAACATCAACCAGCGGGAAGCAGCCTCATTTGTCGCTGGAATACTCACGTTTTTATCAGTGATGAGCTTTGTTCCCCAAGTGCTGAAAGGCAATATACTTATATATAAACTATTTGAAATTTTGCCTGGTATTGAGGTTAAATTTTGTGCAGACGGCCTTGGGATGATATTCGCCATAGTGGCATCTTTTCTTTGGATTCTGGCCACATCATACAATATTGGCTATATGAGATCTCTTCAAGAACATGCTCAGACCCGATATTATTTCTGTTTTGCGGTGGCCATTTTTGGTGCGGAGGGAGTCGCACTGAGCGGCAATATCTTTACGCTGTACCTTTTCTATGAAGTTATTACAGTATTTACGTACCCTCTCGTTGCCCATCACCAGGATGAGGAAGGTTTCAGTGGAGCGCGAAAATATTTGGTTTACCTCATGGGAACCTCCAAGCTCTTTTTGCTGCCGGCCATGGTACTGACGTATGTCTTATGTGGTACCTTGGATTTTAAACTGGGTGATATGATGACGGGTATATTCCCGCCGGATGCCAATCCAGTGTTGGTTCAGGTAACTTATTTCCTTTATGTTGCGGGTTTGGCCAAGGCCGCAATAATGCCATTTCATAACTGGTTGCCGTCAGCTATGGTCGCACCGACACCTGTATCTGCCCTTCTTCATGCTGTGGCTGTCGTAAAGGCAGGTGTATTTTCCGTCAGCCGTGTTCTGCTTTCTGTTTTCGGCGTGAATCTCATGACAGATCTTCACTTGGGATTTGTAACAGCATGTTTCGCTGCGTTTACAATCGTGACGGCATCGGTGATCGCACTTACTAAAGACGATCTGAAGGCGCGGCTCGCTTATTCCACAGTCAGTCAATTATCTTATGTTGTGTTAGGTGTTGCCATGTTAACACCTTCTTCCATTACTGGCGGACTGGCTCACATTGCACATCATGCTTTTAGTAAAATCACACTCTTTTTTGCCGCTGGAGCCATTTATGTCGCAACACATAATAAAAAAATAAGCATGATGTCCGGCTTGGGCCGGAAAATGCCTTGGACTTTCGGTGCATTCGCACTTGCCAGTTTGTCGATGATTGGTGTACCACCCGTGTGTGGGTTTGTTAGTAAATGGTATATGATTAATGGTGCTGTCAGTGCAAACTATACAATTTTCATGACGGCCCTGCTGGCCAGTACGATACTAAACGCTTCGTATTTTACACCCATCATTTATAAAGCTTTTTTCGAAGCACCGACATCTGATCATTCTCATTTTTCAGAAGCGCCCTTGACCATGGTTGTACCGCTCTTTTTTACGGCATTGGTTTCGGTTCTTCTGGGATTATATCCTCAGATATTTATTCAATTCATCCAGACGATCAAGGGCTTTTAAATAGCTACGGCGACACATGATTCATATTATCGGGAGTCATCAGGTATGTCTATGTTAAAACAGATTACAGATTCGGCTTTTCTTAAAAAAGCCATGTACGCGGTACTATCAGTGATGGTTGTACTGAACGTATTTATCCTGCCAGCACATCCACATTTCGGTGCCGAAAAAATACCTGGTTTTTGGGCGGCTTTCGGAGTGGTGGTTGCCGTGATTCTGGCTAGGACAGCCAAAGGTGCCGCTCACACATTTCTTGGAAAAGACGTTGATTTTTATGATAAAAATATTGAAAATTAATCCAACTTCAGCTTTGAAGGAGGCCATGTGACCGCGTTTATTCATCCCGCCATCCTGTTTGCCGGCTGTGCGCTGATCGTTTTATTTTTGCCGGTTAAAATCGGCAGGTGGTTTCCGCCCATTGCTGCATCCTTGGCTGTTTACTGTGTCGTCACAATGCCCGAGGGGTCGTTTGCGACCCTGCATTATCTCGGTATGACGATGAGTTTAGGCCGTGTGGATGCCTTATCTCTCGTGTTTGCTCATGTTTTTGCCATACAGGCGGTCATCGGATTCATATTTGCTTTTCACATCACGGATCGGGCTCAGCATGTGGCGGCATTGATGTACATTACCGGTGCGTTCGGTTCGGTTTTTGCTGCCGATTATCCCACGTTGTTTATATTTTGGGAACTCATGAGCGTATCATCGACTTTTCTGGTCTGGCTGCGCAGAGTGCCGGCATCGACGCGGGCAGGGTTCCGTTATTTTCTTTTTCACACCCTCGGTGGACTTATGCTTCTGGCCGGACTTCTTCTGCGATTCAAGTACACGGGGTCTTGGGCATTTGATGCTGTGCCGCCATCGAGCGCTCAAATATATGATTATTTAATTTTGATTGGTTTTTGTGTAAACGCGGCTGTGATACCGTTGCACGCTTGGTTGCCGGATGCGTATCCGGAGGCAACCGTCACGGGTGCGGTTTTCATGAGTGCGTTTACAACTAAAACAGCCGTCTATGTACTCCTTCGTGGTTTTTCCGGATTTGAGGTTCTGGGGGTGATGGGCACGTTGATGACGTTGTACGGTGTTTTTTATGCAACCATCGAAAACGATACCCGTCGAATTCTCGCGTATCATATTGTTTCACAGGTCGGCTACATGGTGGCCGGTGTGGGTATAGGAACGGCTATGACCGTAAATGGCGCTTGTGCTCATGCCTATGCACATATCTTATATAAGGGCTTGCTTTTTATGAGTGCCGGTACTCTGCTGTATGCGGCCGGTACGTCGAAACTCACGGAATTGGGTGGACTTTTTCAGCGTCTTCCACTGGTTTGCCTGTGGTACATGATAGCCGCTGTCAGCATTTCCGGAGTACCTCTGTTCTCGGGATTCATCAGCAAGACTATCACGATAGCGGGTGCTGCTGAAGCACATCATCCATGGCTGGCCATTGGTATGGAAATCGCTGCGGTTGGTACCTTTCTGTCTGTCGGGATCAAGTTGCCGTATTTTGCTTTTTTTGCCAAGGAAGACCCTGGCATGAAACTAACCCCGATACCGTTGAATATGCATATTGCCATGGGAATTTCCGGGTTTCTTTGTTTCTATATTGGTGTTAATCCCAATTTTCTTTATAAACTGCTTCCGCATGCTGTTGAGTATATTCCATACACCCCATGGCATGTTCTCCAATCCTCCATACTCCTTGGCTTTACCGGGCTTGGCTTTTACATCATGAATAAGAAACTTAAGCCAGAAGCCAAGATGAATTTGGATTTTGACTATTTTTATCGTCTCATTGGCCGGTCTGTCCTGTTTATTGCACGGAAACCGATTGAAGTCATTGATATTTGGTGGAGTGAATTTTATCGGATCGGAGGCATGAAAGGGATGTTAAAGATTGCCAGCGGATCTGCTTGGTTCGATAAAGCTGCTATCGATGGTGTTGTGGACGGATCAGCATATACGGTTCAAAAAATTGGACGTATTGCAGCCATGACACAGACAGGTCGCTTTCAAGATTATCTGTCGGCCATGCTGGTCATTGGTCTCACAGTTTTTGCACTCATCTGGTTTTTGTAAATTTCGACAGGGAAAGTATTTAGAAAATTAATTACTTCTTCCTTATCTTAACACTTAAATATTCTTTGACCCTTTTTATTATTCGTCGAACGGAGAACGAATGAGTCAGACCAACATGCCGATTTTGTCCATTTTGACGTATTTTCCTTTAGCCGCCTGTTTCGTTCTGCCTTTTATCAAAAGCGAAAAAATGGTACGGGTGTTTACTTTGATCATTGGCATTACAGAGGTGTTTCTGGCAATTCCTCTGTTTCGTTTCAACATGACGATGCCCGGATATCAATTTGTTGAAAAAATTGCCTGGGTGCCCCAATGGGGACTCACCTATTACATGGGTATGGATGGGATCAGTCTCTTGATGGTCCTGTTGACCGTTCTCTTACTGCCACTTTGTGTCCTGTGTTCCTGGTCATATATATCTAAACGGGTCAAGGAATTTCATTTCTGTCTCCTGCTGATGACTTCTGCATGTATCGGAGTTTTTTTGGCGCTCGATCTCGTGTTATTTTATATATTCTGGGAAGCCATGTTGGTGCCGATGTTTCTGCTCATTGCTGTTTGGGGAGGGCCTGATCGCAGATATGCATCCGTAAAGTTCTTTTTGTATACCTTAGCTGGAAGTACCCTGCTTCTTGTTGCCATTATTGCTTTTTACAAAACAGGTGGTACCTTTTCCATTCCCGAATTGACCGAAAAGACATATTCCTTCCGTTTTCAATTCTGGGTGTTCTTGGCAATGGCATTGGCATTTGCGATCAAAGTACCTATGTTTCCGTTTCATACATGGCTTCCGGCTGCTCATGTTGAGGCGCCGACTGCAGGCAGCGTGTTGCTGGCCTCTATTTTGCTCAAAATGGGTGCCTATGGATTTCTTAGATTCTGTCTACCAATGACTCCGGACGCAAGTATATATTTTGCACCCATGATGATAGCTATTTCTGTAGCATCTATACTTTATGGTGGCTTTGTTGCGCTTGGCCAGAAAGATATGAAAAAACTGATTGCTTACTCGTCTGTGGCTCATATGGGTTTTGTGACGTTGGGTATATTTATTTTTTCTCTCAGAGGATTTCAAGGTGCCCTCATGGTCATGCTCAATCATGGTATCACGACGGGCGCACTGTTTATGCTGGTTGGTGCTATCTACGAGCGAAGTCACAGCCGTGAAATATCTCAAAACATGGGTCTTGGCAAATATTTGCCTGCATATATGTTCTTTTTTGGTCTGTTTGCACTGTCTTCACTTGGTTTTCCCGGTACCAATAGTTTTGTCGGAGAGTTGCTGGTGTTAGTCGGAATTTTCAAGGCAAACCCATGGGTTGGCGCTGCCATTATACCAGGTGTCATGCTTGGTGCTGCATATATGCTGAGACTCGGCCAGAAGTTGGCTTGGGGTGTACCCACCCAAGCAAAGTCATGGCCGGATTTGAATTTCAGAGAGTGGAGTTATCTCGTACCTCTGGCAATTCTGGTTTTTTATATTGGACTGGCACCCGGTTTAACCCTGCGTGCTATCGATCCTACGTTGAATCGGGTTCTGGAACGCTTTTCGTCCAAACCAACTTTTGTCGAAACCGCTGATTTATCAAAATCACAGAAGGGCTTTTTTGCCGGACTGTTCACACAATCACGCTGAGGAAGGAGACCCTTGTGAAGGTTGATTTAACGCTGATTTTACCGGAACTCGTTCAGCTCCTGATCATTCTGGGGCTATTCGTTCAGACACTGAAAAAACCGGAAACCGTCAATAAGGGAATTTACGGTCTGGGCTGGTTGCCATGGGCAGCGGCTGTGGGTGTTGCTGTTTCCATTTTCAGCATGAAGCGAACCGGTCTGTTGTTCTGGGATGCATATCAGGTAGATGGGCTGTCTCAGTTCTTTAAGATGGCAGTATCATTAGGTTTTGCTATCGCCGCTCTGAACGCGTTGTCCGCACCGACTGTTCAATCAGATCAACGGGCTGATTATCTGATGTTCTTTGCATTGAGTTCGCTGGGGTTGATGTTGATGGCCGGTTCTGTCGAACTGATCACCATCTATGTTGCCCTAGAGATCGCATCATACAGTCTCTATGCCATAATTCCGATCCGAAACAGTGATCCGAGGGCCGCAGAGGCGGGTATCAAATACATTCTTTTCGGGGCTGTCGCAACAGGAATTGCTTTGTTTGGTCTGTCATACATACTGGCGTCACAGCATACAACGTATCTGCATATTCTCGCCACCAAATCCTGGTCCTGGACGGATTCGCCATTGGCCGTGACTGGGATCACCTTGTTTATGGTCGGCTTCTTTTTCAAACTTGCATTGTTTCCATTTCATTTCTGGTGTCCTGATGTCTATGACGGCACCAGCAACGAGACTGCAGCGTTTGCAGCTACCCTTCCTAAGCTTGGTGCGGTTGTTATTCTCATTCGTTTGGTGTCGCTCCTGAAACCCGAAATCGAAATCATCACTCTCATGGCGGTTCTTTCCGCGGCCTCCATGACATTCGGCAACCTGGCAGCCCTTATACAGACTGATGTCAAACGGATTCTGGGATATTCCAGTGTTGCACATGCCGGATATGTACTAGTTGGACTCGTTGCGGCGAGTGCCGCAGGATTGTCTGCAGCTGGTTTTTACAGTCTGATTTACCTCTTGATGAATCTTACCTGTTTCTGGGTGATTTGCAGTCTGGCTACAGATGGCAGAAATCTGAAACTTGACGATTTAAATGGCTTACATAAGCGACAACCTTATCTGGCTTTCATCCTTGCAGTCGGGGCTTTTGCTCTGGTTGGTTTACCACCCACGGCAGGATTTATGGGAAAACTATTTCTTCTTACCGCTGCCTGGAACCGCGGATATAATTGGTTGATCATCATCGCCGCGTTGAATACTGCTATTTCCATATATTATTATTTGAATATTGTTCGGCATATCTATACCCAAGACAGTGAAATACCAGAAATAGTGCCAGTTCGTTGTTGCAGTGCAATCTGGGGTGGGGTACTGGCTGCTTCACTGTTGGTTCTAGGTGTTATTCCACAGCCAGTATTCCGATGGATGGAGGATGCGACGCGTCAGATGCTACCGTGATTGATATAGTCAAAGTTAATATCATGGAGCCTTGTGATTGTTTTACCATGAATGTCTAATAATGATTTCAATTCAATTTATAGGGTGATATTCGTTAATAAAAGCTCTTTGTTTGAATCCGGATAAATGAATTCCGGCTCACTGCAAAGAGTTTTTCTTTTTTGTTTGATGGTTTTATTTTCGTAACGTATTGGATACCTCTTCAGCCTGAATAAAGCGAACCAGCTTCCCTCGAATTTATTTGTCCATTCCATTAGATGTTGACAATCAATGAGCGATATCATTATAATCATTACATATAACTACTGTATAACCTCCAGAAATCGTTCCGATTAAGAATAATTGCAAAAAAATGATTATTTGTATTTTGTTATTAATCATGAAACATTCGAAATAAATTACAATTGATGATTTCGGCTGAGAACGCTTCATATCATGTATGGGTGATCATTATGTACTTTTATCAGGTATATGCGGTATTGCTGTCACCATTTGCGATTTGTCCATTTTTCTCTGCTGGCGGGAGAAGAAAATTCGGAAAGTTCCAGTTTTATGTATAGGGATAAATCTTTGGTAGGACACAGTTTTTTGAGACATGAGTCTGGCCAGACAACTCTTCAAGAGCTGGATGGCTTAATATATGGGGGTTGACAGGCCCTTTTTATGAACACTTATTTAAAATAAGATTAGATATATGAACGAAAAAATCGATTTGAAAAACCGGGATACCATTTTGAGATTGATTGCTGTATCGGTAGTTGTGCTGGAACTCTTTATTTTTGCTTGCACACTTATCTTTCAATTGGATGAAAAAAATCATATTGAAACACCGATTACCGAAGAGATGGCCCGACTGTATATTGACCATCCGGATAAACTTAAATCCGGAGAACGGATTGCTATCAGTACGCGAAACAGTATGTATAATAATCAGCAAATATATTTGCTGATCAGTGATCAGGCGGTTGAAGTGCCGTTTCCGTGGAAAGGATGGATATTGATATCCATCGGAGCTCCTATAGGATTGTTTTTTTTAGTGACTCTCATCACAAAAGCGTATTTTCAGGCGATTGAGTTCGATTTCAAGGAAGATGACGAAAACGTGAATCAGTGGATTTCAGCATTGAATCGTCTGAGCAAGATCAATGTCATCTGGTTCATGCTGCTTCTGGTCTGTGTACTTTTTCTCGTTTGGTATATTCCGGAAGTCGTCAAATTTGCCGGAAGTGTCACTACAACCTGGTTATCAAAATTTTGGTGGATTCCAACCATGTTATTAGGTGTTGTTTTTACCACAATGATATGGTGGATTTATCTTCAATATCGTCTTAAAATTAATGTTATGCATATGGAGATGGAAAAATTCAAGCTTCTTCAGCTTGAGGATAAAAAGACACTTTTGTTGATGGGGAATAAAACTGGCCAGATAAAGATGATCGAGCAGGAACAACTATAATATTATAATTAGTGAAATAAAATTCGGATATAATGAATTTGAGAAAGTTGTGTTATTAAAACGATTTGATAACGGTCAAAATTGGGTTGTGCTATTGATGGAGATAGTAGTGCTGTGTCTGGTTATTTATCGCATGCGGACACTGTGAATATCATTTTTTATTTTTTAACTGATGATCTTTATTAATTGTGGCAGATGTGATTTCATCTGCGATTCGTAGTGCAGCCGCAATCGGATCTGTTGCATTACGGATTGGACGTCCGATAACAAGATAATCCGATCCGTTTATCACGGCTTGGGCCGGGGAGGTGATTCGTGCCTGATCGTCTGCGGAGATACCGTCCCAGAATGGGCGGATGCCGGGAGTTACGGTGATGAACTCCTGGCCGAAACGTTGTTTTACTGCGGATACTTCCTGGCCGGAGCAGACGATGCCGATACATCCGGCATCCTTGGCCATTTCTGCACGCTTCATCACGAGACGAGTCGGGTCTTCTCCATATTCCCGGCTATATCCGGCATTCATAATATCTTGTCGGGAAACGCTGGTAAGAACTGTTACACCTAATACCCCAACCTTGCCATTTGCACCTTCTACCGCAGCTTTTAACATTACCGGGCTTTCAGCACAATGAACGGTTGTAAATCTTGCTCCCAGTTCGGCAATACCAGCCATGGCATGAGACACCGTTGCTGGGATATCGTGAAATTTCAAATCTAGAAACACGCCGGCTGTTCCTGACGCCTGAATCCATCGTACCAGATCCGGTCCAGATCGGACGAAAAGTTCCAATCCCACCTTGAACATGCCGACATGGGGAGACAGTAACTGGACAAGTGCTTTGGCTGCATCGACAGAAGGTACATCAAGCGGAAAAATAATGTAATCTTTGGCGGATTTCATATCTTGTTTTGGCCTTATGTAGGGCAGGTTTGAAAATCTCCCTGCTCGATCTATAGACATTCAGAAAATTAATTTCGCTGCGTTATCGGTCGGGAATGGCCGAAAAAGGCATATTCTCTGCCTGCTGCCTGCAAAATGAATTTTCTGAAAGTCTATATTGAATGTTTAGATTCGATAGTGCGATTCGATCCACTCCAGATAAGCGCCGGTTTTGATACGGGCTACCCAATCCTGATGCGTTAGATACCAGTTGATAGTTTTTCGGATACCAGTTTCAAAGGATTCCTGTGGCAGCCAACTCAACTCAGTTTCAATTTTTGTGCAATCGATGGCATAGCGAAGATCATGGCCGGGTCTGTCTTTGACAAAGGTGATCAGATTTCTGCGAGATTGGCCGTCTGCCGGGGGAACAATCTCATCCATAATGTCGCAGATGGTTTCGACCACTGAAAGATTGGTTTTCTCGCAGTGCCCACCGATGTTGTAGGTTTGGCCTCGTCGGCCATGCTGCATGATCCGCCAGACAGCTCGACAATGATCTGTAACGTAGAGCCAGTCTCTGATGTTGCGGCCATCCCCGTATACCGGCAAAGGTTTTCCTTCTAATGCATTTAAAATCATCAGGGGAATCAATTTCTCTGGAAAGTGGTAGGGTCCGTAATTGTTGGAACAATTGGACAGGGTGACGGGTAGTCCGTAGGTGCGGCTGTAGGCCATGACCAAATGGTCTGAAGAAGCTTTGGATGCTGAATACGGACTACTGGGGTCGTAGGCCGTGTTTTCGGTGAAATAGCCGTCTGTGCCAAGGGAACCGTAAACCTCGTCGGTACTGACATGGTGAAATAATATCAGGCTGTCAGCGTGCTGCCTAGCCTGTTCAAGCAATGTAAATGTCCCCAAGATATTGGTTTTGATAAAGGCATCGGGTTCGACGATGGATCGGTCGACATGCGATTCCGCGGCAAAATGGCAGATGGTATCGATGTGAAAGAGCTTAAACACCTCACGCATGGCTAGAGGGTCGCAGATGTCTGCTTTAACGAAAACATAGTGTTCCCTGTCCTTATCGATGCCGGATAAATTCTCTGGGTTGCCAGCATACGTCAGGCGGTCCACGTTGATCACTCGGCCTGAAAAGCCAGATTCAGAAAGCAGATAGCGGATAAAATTGGATCCAATAAAACCACATCCGCCGGTTACCAGAATGTTATTCATAATTCCCCTTCCTGATCGGAATAATTGCTATAGATAATCAGAAAAATGTTTCACTGTTTTATCGGTCGGAGATATACTACAGTAAAATCTCCTTCCTGCTGCCTTGCGTTAAGTATTTTCTGTAAGGCTATATATACAAGAAATAATGATTAATTGAATATGCAAAGAGATATTTGTTTTCGTTGTTTCTGTGTTTCGCGATAAATGGCATAATTTCATGATAACCGCTCGTGAATTTGGTAGATATTCATCTCCATACATGAAAAAGGGACTTTCCGATATTCCATTCCTCCTCTGGAAGAGGGTGCTGAAGAATCTCAGGTAATGACGGACTTACGTGTAATCGCTTTTATGGTGAAGAATATTTTGTTGAAAGTGACTGAATAATTATATTGTACCAAATGATATTTAAATGATATGTTACTAGTTTGGAAAATAAAAGTCCATACATAAGAGGTGATTGTGTATCTTTCATGAAACTTTCTGAAACCCAACAAATGCTGCTTCGCCGGCTTCCCGGGGTTGACCGGATGCTGGAGACAGCCAAGGCAGATCCATTTTTCCAAAATATTCCTGTATCCGTTGTTACCCGATCTGCCCGGAATGTCATTGAATCGTTTCGTGTTGCTATTCTGGGCAGCAGTGCCGACGTTCCTGCAGCGGAGTTGCTGGAGTCTTCCGTTGCAGAACGTATTCGGCAATCGGTGTCTGGTGCAATGTCTTTGAATCTGTCCAGGGCCATCAATGCCACAGGCGTTGTGGTACACACCAATCTGGGGAGATCCTTGCTGGCGGATGAGGCCATCGCTCATCTTCAGGACATTGCTGGAAGATACTCGAACCTGGAATTCGATACGGGTTCTGGCAAGCGTGGTTCCCGTTACCGTGTTGTCGAAGATATTCTGTGCGAAACCACTGGTGCGCCGGCTGCCATGGTCGTCAACAACAATGCCGCCGCCGTGTTGCTGTGTCTGGATACATTGGCCCGGGGAAAGGAAGCCATTGTTTCCCGTGGGGAACTCGTTGAAATCGGAGGGGCTTTCCGAATTCCTGATGTCATGGCTCGAACCGGGGCCATTTTAAAGGAAGTCGGAACGACCAATCGTACCCATTTGAAAGACTATGCCCAGGCCATCAACGAATCTACGGGGCTGCTGCTGAAAGTGCATACCAGCAATTACCGGGTGATGGGTTTCACGGCTTCAGTGCCGCTCGTGGAACTCGTGTCTCTTGGGAAATCCAGAGGGGTTGTGGTGATGGAGGATCTCGGAAGTGGCACCCTGATAGATTTTTCACGATATGGAATGCAGTATGAACCAACAGTTCAGGCATCGGTCGCTTCGGGTGCGGATGTGATTACGTTCAGTGGAGACAAGCTGCTGGGTGGCCCCCAGGCGGGAATCATCCTGGGAACAAAGTCTATTCTGGATGCCATTAAGCAGAACCCTCTGACCCGTGCGCTTCGTATAGATAAATTGACGCTGGCGGCTCTGGAATGCACACTTCGTCTCTATCGCGATCCAGAAAAAGCCCGGTGGGCCATTCCGACCCTGCGTATGCTGACGCTGCCATTGACCGATATTCGGAATCGGGCAAACCTGTTGTACGAAAAATTGTCCGATATCGGCGATGAGCGACTGAATCTGACCTGTCACGACATGTCTTCGCGGGCAGGGGGTGGATCGCTGCCGATGCTCGATATACCAACCGTGTGTTTAGGAATACAAGTGACCGGTATGTCAACGCATGCCGTGGAATCGTTTTTACGAAACCATACCCCGCCCGTCATCGGTCGAATAGAAGCCGATATCTTTCTGATGGATTTTCGGACGGTTCTGGACGATGATCTTTCTATCATTCAAACGGCAGTTGCGGCACTCTTGAAATGGAGCAGCGCATGAAACCGATGGCGCTGCTGAAAACCATTATAGCGCCGGTGGATTCTTCCGGTACTTCCAAAGTATTTTTGCATTCTACAACCCTTTCGTCCGGGAAAAAAACCGTTGTTCAACCTTGCACACAAAGTTTGACCCTCCCCGTATTTTCCGATGACATCCCGGATGGTTTTTCTGAAACCTTTCCGGGTGTACTGGTTGGGCATGCCTTTGTGGATGAGGCATTGAAGCAGATGGGGGATTCCGGATTCTGTGCTTTGGTGATTCGGGCGGATACGTTGCTGTCCGCGAAAGCCGGCGAGGGCAACAATCCGTTCTGGTTGAATGTCGGTTCTATTCTGGAGCAGATGACACTGTCGCTCCCTGCTGTGTGGGGACTTATCGATACCGTTACGTTAGGATGCTTGCTATTGGAAACCGATCTGAGCATCTGTCGGGATTTGGGTCAAAGAATTCAGGACAACCTTGCCGAAATAAGAGAAGAGACGACGTCTATCGGTATTGCATATTACCCGGCGGCCGATTTTAGTCCAACAGATGTGGTGGCGAATGCCTGCAAGGCATTGAATCATGCATCTCTCGTTGGTCCGGGTAGTTTGGTGGTACTGGATGCAGTCAGCTTGAATATCAGTGGAGATGACCTGTACCAGTCCGGAAATCTATTGGAGGCGATCGAAGAGTATCAGAAGGCACTGATCCTGGATCCGAACAATGTCAATGTTCACAATAGTTTGGGCGTATGTTACGGCATGATGGAACAATACACTGCGGCAGTATCCGAATTCGATGCTGCGCTGAAGATCAATTCCGATGATGTCATGGTTCTTTACAATCGGGCTGTAGTTTGTGTACTGACTGGCCAAAAAGAAGAGGCTTTGAATTTGGTCGAAAAAGCCGTGATCATCGACGATCAGATTTTTGAGATTGTTTTATTGATCGGCAAGCTGTATTTGGAGGCCGGGTATCCGAAAAAAGCTGTATCTTTTTTAGAAAAAGCCGTCATCTGCCAGCCCCAATCCGGCATGGCCCTGCGAACTCTGGGTGCCTGTCTGTCTGAGCTGAACAATCTTCGGGATGCGGTTGCGGTTTATTCCAGAGCTGTCAAGAACCATCCAAACGATGCGGAATCCTTTTCCCAGTTGGGGCTGCTTTATGACAGAATCGGAGAAAATCCGGAGATCGCTCGGCTGTTTTGTCAGCAGAGTGTTGCAATCGCTCCGGATAATGAGATGTATCGTGAACGACTGAACCGGCTGGCGAGATAATCGCCATAATTGTACTGTTGTGCCGAAGGGTTCGTGCTGAATTGCATGTTATTGTGCGGGATATATATAGCTTTCAAGATAATGATATTGGGCGCGTTATCGGTCGGGGATGTCTGAAAAAGATATACCCAATCCTTGCTGCTTTCTCAACAAGAATTATTTTGAAAACTATAGATCATTGTTGTCTTTTAATGAATAAGGAGTGCGTTTCAATGCCGATTTATGAGTATCGTTGTCTGGCGTGCAACAAGGATTTTGAATATCTGGTGTTTCGTGATCAGGAGTCTGTGGAATGTCCGACCTGTAAGAGCCCGCAAGTGAGCCGTCTGATGTCCGCCTGCGGATTCGTCAGTAAGGGTAGCGGTGGGGAAACTGTCAGTTCGTCGGCTTCGGTTGGATCTTCCTGTGGGGGATGCAGTGCATCGAGTTGTGCTGGGTGTGGTCACTGATGAAATCCTTGTTACGTATTGGAACCCGCGGCAGTCAACTAGCCCTCTGGCAGGCCAACTGGGTCAAAGAGGCCATCGAAGTCCATTTCCCCCATTTGTCTGTCGATATCCGGATCATCAAAACCCGGGGAGATAAAATTCAGGATGTGCCGCTGGCCAAGGTGGGTGGTAAGGGATTGTTTGTCAAGGAAATAGAAGAATCACTGCTGGCAGGCCAAATCGATATTGCAGTACACAGCATGAAGGATATGCCCGGAGATATTCCAGATGGGCTATGTATTGGTGCAGTACCGGAGCGTGAAAATCCTTTCGATGTGTGGATCTCGGGCCGAGGGATCGGTCTCGGCTGCCTTGGCTCTGGCGCCCGGATCGGTACGAGCAGTCTGCGGCGATCCGCTCAGTTACTTCATGTTCAGCCGGATCTGTGTATTGTTCCGCTTCGCGGGAATCTGGACACCCGTTTGAAAAAGCTGGAAGGTACGGATATAGATGGTATTATCCTTGCGGCGGCCGGTATACGACGCCTGGGCCTTACAGAACGGATCACCGAATACTTGAAAGAAGATGTGTTGTTGCCGGCAGCCGGACAGGGTGCCCTGTGCATCGAAATTCGTCACATGGATGTACGGACGGCTGATGTTGTCAGCGTCCTCGATCATTCCCCGACCCGGCACGTGGTTCTGGCAGAGCGGGCGTTTCTGCACCGGCTTCAGGGCGGCTGCCAGGTGCCGATTGCAGCCCATGCCAAAACCGATGGCACCACCCTTAGCTTGCATGGCCTGGTGGCCTCCACCGATGGACAAAGGATCATCCGTGATTCGGTATCCGGGCCCGAAGGCCGGGCCGAATCGATAGGGCTTATGCTGGCCGATCGTTTACTGTCCAACGGCGCGGACCGGTTGCTAGCCGATCTCCTGACGGCGGAAAGAGAATTATCATGAATCAGTCAAGCGGTAAAGTTTATCTGATCGGAGCCGGTCCCGGAGATCCGGGCCTGATTACCGTCAAGGGATTGAAATGCATCCGGAATGCGGATGTGGTGGTCTATGATTATCTGGCGTCTTTGTCCCTCCTGGCGGAAGCGTCTCCACAGGCCGAAATCATTTATGTCGGAAAAAAAGGCGGCGATCATACTCTGTCTCAGGACAAGATCAATGTGTTGATCGCTGAAAAAGCCAAAGCGGGCAAGATCGTTGCGCGGCTGAAAGGTGGCGATCCCTTTATTTTTGGCAGGGGAGGGGAAGAAGCCGAAGTTCTGATCCGCGAAGGGATTGCCTTCGATGTCGTTCCCGGCGTTACATCGGCCATTGCTGCCCCCGCCTATGCCGGAATTCCACTGACTCACCGGGAATTTACCTCGACATTGGCACTGGTTACCGGCCATGAAGATCCTGAAAAAAACACATCCAGCATCAACTGGTCTAGTCTGGCAACAGGCGTGGGAACACTGGTTTTTCTGATGGGTGTTAAAAACCTTCCCTATATCGTTCATCAACTGGTATCGCATGGCAGATCTTCGCTGACACCAGTTGCTCTGATTCAATGGGGAACGACATCCAGACAACGCACGGTGACCGGAACACTTGAAACCATTGTGGATCGGGTGACGGTTGCCAAACTGTCTTCTCCGGCAATTATCGTTGTAGGAGACGTGGTAACCCTGAGAGATCGATTGAAATGGTTCGAAACCCGTCCGCTCTTTGGCAAAACCATTGTGGTAACGCGTGCCAGGGAACAAGCCAGCGATCTGGTGAACATGTTGACAGAATTGGGGGCGGAGTGTCTGGAATTTCCCACCATACAGGTTGTTCCACCGGCCAGTTGGTCGCAGTTGGATGCGGCATTGGATGGATTGTCGTCCTACGACTGGGTGGTGTTTACCAGTGTCAATGGTGTCAAATATTTCTTTGAAAGGCTGTTTGCCAAAGGACGGGATGTGCGGGCTCTCGGACATATCCGGACGGCGGCCATCGGTCCGGTGACCGCCCAACATCTCAGGCGATTTGGTCTGAACACAGACATCCTTCCGGAAAGCTTTCGGGCTGAATCCGTTGTGGAGGCATTCCGGGCAGAATCCATTTCCGGCAAACGGATTCTGCTTCCCCGTGCCGAGGAAGCCAGGGCCGTATTGCCGGACGAGTTGTCGAATATGGGGGCGATTGTGGATGTGGTAACGGTTTACCGGACCCAACAGGTGCATGATCGGGCAGATGTCCTGATCCGGCTACTCGAAGAGAGACGGGTGGATATGGTGACGTTTACCAGTTCTTCCACGGTCACGAATTTTATGTCCCTGTTTCCGTCCGGCAGGGCAGGGGGGCTTTTAAAGGACGTTGCACTTGCCAGTATCGGACCGATTACGTCTACCACGGCCGAATCACTCGGTCTGGATATCCGGATTACAGCCGGCACCTATACCATATCCGGATTATGCGAGGCTATCCTGGAATATTATGGTAAGGAGTCATGAGACTGATCGACGCCTATAACCGCAGATTGAATTATCTTCGGATTTCCATTACGGATCGCTGTAATCTCAGATGCCAGTATTGTTCTCCCCGTGATTACATTCCCATGCTGGCTCATGAAGAGATTCTCAGATACGAAGAAATTCTCCATCTCATCCGAATTTCAGTTCGGCTTGGCATTAGCAAGATTCGGATAACCGGTGGAGAGCCGTTGACCCGAAAAGGTGTCTGTGAATTCATTCGGGCCGTCAAGCAGATAGAAGGCATCCGGGATATCTCATTGACGACCAACGGGGTTTTGCTGAAAAACCGGGTGGATGCCCTTATGACAGCAGGGCTTCGTCGGATCAACATCAGTTTAGATACCCTCAACCCTGAAAAATATAAAGATATCACTGGTGTGGATGCATTCGAACAGGTCTGGGAAGGCATAATGGAAGCGCATCAGGCAGGCATTTCTCCCATCAAGATCAACACGGTGGTGCTTCGCCATCTGAATGAAGACGAGATCGAAGACATTGCCCGCCTTTCTTTTATCTATCCATTTCATTTTCGGTTCATCGAATACATGCCTATCGGCATGTTTGGCAAGGGAGAGCCCAATAGCTTATATACACCGGAAATCAAACAAATTCTGACGGACCGGATCGGCAGACATATCCCGGTTGAACAGCAGACCAGCGATGGGCCTGCCGAACGATTTCGATTCGAGGGTGCGGTTGGTGAGGTGGGATTCATCAGTGCCATGAGCCATCATTTCTGCCATATCTGCAACCGGCTTCGGTTGACAGCCAGTGGACAGCTCCGCTCCTGTCTGCTGTCGGATCATCAGCTGGATATGAAGACCCCGTTGCGCACCGGGGCTTCAGATGACGAACTGGCGGCCATTTTTCTGAAAGCCGCTAGTCTAAAAGGTATTCAGCATAGTCTGACAACCGATACGCCGGTGCAGGTTTCGAGTCGGATGTCATCCATCGGCGGGTAAAATCGGACTGCTCATGTATTTTTAATACCCGCCTTCAAGACGTACGGAAAAATTCATCCATGCAATTTTCGGGCAGCCGTCTTGTCCTGGTTCAAGTCTGAAACTGACGATTTCCAGTACACCCCGTCCGAATCGATGGACCTTTTCGATTTCCTCTGCGGTGACGGATCGGCCTGATATAGCAACATCGATTCGAACTCCGACATCCGGTGAAAAAATAAATTTCCGTGGATTTTCGGGACCTGCTTCGGCAGCATAGGGACGGAACGTGCAGTCAGTGGGGGTGTCGGACAGATGCCAGCCTTCGATTTCCCTTGGATTCGGAACAAAATGAAAAGGCGGTGTCAGCCGAGACAGGTTTTCATCTCGTCCATATTCCGTGACCACGATAAGCCATCCCGATGGGGTGGGGTCGAGAACAAACTCGAAACGGGAGCCAAAGGGCCTATGGAACCGCTCTCCGGCTGTAATCCGACCTTTGATCGTTTCTGAAAAGCGCGGATAACGGAGGCGATCGATCAATTCCGGCAACGACATCCGCTTCACTTGGTGTTCTGTCCCATCGATACTTCCCACAACTTCTCCGGTTTCCACATGAAGCCAGTATTCACCGCAATGCGATAGTGCCAGGCCATTGCCAGGCTTGGATCCTGGTCCGTTTAATGCCAGAATCCATTCACTGTCGGGCGGAAAGCCATCCATGGCAGGTCTGCAATGCATCCCATCTCCCATATGAATAACCATTCCCGAATCCAGAAGCGCTCCTTTGAGTGTTTCCAGCACCAGGACGTCCATGTTTGGTGGTTGGCCAGTATGATGACGAATGATTCTTCCCCGGATCACCAGCGGAGCATCCTTCGACACCGTTAGGAATGATCCTTTCCAAGTGCATGAACAGGCTTTTGAAGCGGAAGGAATTGCCGGGAAAGCAAGTCCGATAACCATACATAATGTTATCACTCCAATTCCGTCAGGGCTGCCCCTGTTCTTCCAGATAGGCATAAACAATCACCTCCCAATTATCCGCTATTCAGAAAATCAGATGATAATGATTTTTATATAAGCCTGTAAATCATGTAATTTCGAAAATCCCTTTTGGCAGTGCAGTTAATGAACGAATAAATATAGCATGAAGTTTGAAAAGATTAGAAACACAAAAACAGCCGACAATGCGTTTTCGATTGAAAACATCACGAAACGCAATGTCGGTGATACAGAAAAATCGCTGGCGGATAATTAACCGTTGTTGTCGAATGGGGCAACCGTTACAAAATGTTCCTGATATGCGATGGCACCGCCAGCAGGATCCCAGATATCGAGCCCGCCCTTCATGAACTTGTTGTCTGCCAGTCCCTGGCCGAAAGCGCGGCTCTCAATGGGCAGGGTATGGCCAAACCCGTGAATCACGAATACGGCAGTTGGATGGATCGCATCCGTGACCTTGGTCCGGATCGTTTCCGAATAACCGCTCTGGCTGACCACGACGATGCTGTTATCCGAGATGCCCAATGATTTGGCGGCATTCGTGTTGATCCAGAGTACATTTTCAGGCATCTGCTCGAAAAGTAGAGCGTTGTTGACCGTATGTCCCTGTGTGTGCAGGGCGCATCGTCCGAATGTCAGTCGAAACTGACCTTCAGGCGGTTGGGTGATGGATGGATAAGGAAGGAGCGAAGGCAACCCCTGCTTTTCAAGCTTTTCCGAAATGATTTCCAGTTTTCCGCTGGGGGTTTTGAATTTCAGTTCTTCCAATGTGCGGTATTTGGGGGATGTGGATAGGTTGACGATGCCGGTTGTCTTGAAGTCCTCGATGCTGATACCAGTTGACTGCAACTGATAGTTCCAGATTTCTTCTATGGACGAAAATGCCAGAGCATCCAGGCCGAGACGTCTGGAGAGCCCGGAAATGATTTCCCAATCGGCTTTGGTGTCATATCGGGGTTCGATTGCCCGATGTCTCACGAAAAAATGTGGTTTCAAACCGCCTTTGCTGGCAATGATGCTTTCTCTTTCCAGATACGGCGACAGCGGCAAAACGACATCTGAAAACCAGGCCGTGTCCGACCAGCTAAATGTGACGGATACCAGAAAATCCAGTTTCGAGAAAATCTGTTTCAATCGATCAGGGTCCGGAAACCCCATCAACGGATCATGACGATAGGCGATATACGCCTTGACCGGATAGGGATCGTCGGTGTCCATGGCCCGGTACAACAGATGAGCAAGACCCGTGCCTCCCGTAATGTGCGGATACCGCCAACCGGCTCCGTCCGCACGTTTTTCCGTTGGTTTTGGACAGAGATCAGCCAGCGGTTTGAGCCCGGTTCTGCCGACATCTGCTGGTTTGTTGGCCAGCGGCAGCCCGCCTTTTGCACCGATGGCACCCAGCAGTGCATTGATGATGTAAATCGAACGGCAGATATAAAAAGAATGACGGTAGCGAGCCGCCATCCAGCCCGGATGCCATATCACTGACGGCATGGCCGCAGTCAGCTCCCGTACGAAGGCCCTGATCTCATCCGCAGCAATGCCGGTTTCGGTTTCAGCCCATTCCGGCGTGTAGGGTTTGATGAATGCTTCAAGTTGATTCAGATCCTTGATCCACAGATGGGCAAATTTCTTGTCGTACAGGTTATTGTTCAGGAGTTCGTGAATGACTGATAGATTGAACGCATAATCGGTTCCAGGACGAATCATCATAAACCGGGTGGCCTTGGTGGCGGAAATGTTTGCGCGGATGTCGATCACCGTCAGTTTACAGCCACCTTCCATCGCATCCATCAGATTATTGACTTCCTGAACATTGACGGCTTCGAAAATATTCCGGAACTGCAAGACGACGTGTTTGGCGTTTTTCAGGTCATACACCAGCTCTTTTCTGCCGATTCCCGTAAATGACAAACAGGCGTGTTCAACATTTCTGGCGCAGGAAGCGTCATGGTTGCAAAAATTGGGTGAACCCAACCCGTTGACGAATGCTTTGTGAAGGTCTTGAAACGGTCCACCCCGGTCTGTAAAAGCGATGCTCCGAGCGCCGTATTGTTCGGTTATTGTCTTGAGCTTATCCGCGACGTAATCCAAGGCATCCTCCCAGCTTGCTGTCCGCCATTTTCCTTCTCCCCGCTCGCCGATGCGGATCATGGGGGACTGGGGCCGTTCCTTGTCCATGATCAGTGCCTTTCCTGCCGCACCCCGTGGACAGATCGCACCTTTCATGGCCGGAACATTCGGATTCCCTTCTATGAATTTGACTTCTCCGTACTCGGTTTCAACCTGGATCGGGCAGCGGACCGTACACATACCGCAAATACTGAAAGTTTTTTGAGTAGACATAGTATCTCCTTATTTACCGAAGGGGCATTTCGGATATGAACATGTTTTACATTCCAGACAAAAAGCGCCGTGCCCCATGCGGGACAGATCGATCCGGGTAATGGGAACGCCTGCCAGAAGTCGTGGAAGCAACAGATCAAAACTGGTGGTTTTAAAAAACAGGGCACAGGCAGGTACTCCGATTACCCGTACGGAACCGATACGGGCCAGGAGTGTCATAGCTCCCGGCAGAATAGGGGCCCCGTAAATTATGTCTTCGGCACCGGCTGCGATCAGCCCCTGACGGGTGACATCATCTGGATCTACGGAAAGCCCGGCCGTAGTTACCAAAAAATCGGCACCAGCGGACAAAATTTCTCGAACGCCTTGCTGAATCGCGTCTTTGTCATCCGGAACGATTTTTGAGTGTATCACACCGCATCCAAATTTTTCGATCTTACCCCGGATGAGCGGAATAAAACGATCCTGAACCAACCCCCGGAAAACTTCCGTGCCTGTTACCAGGATACCGACTGTGGCCTTCTGTATCTTTAGAATATTGAAGAGCGGTTCTGCTTCCAGAATTACCATGGCTTTTTCGAAATCGGCTCTCGGCAGATACAGGGGGATAGCCCGGGTTCCGGCAAAATCCTGGCCTTGCCGCAGGACTGAATAGCTTTTTCGGGTGGCACACATCACGCCGTCTATCCGATTGAAGATTTCCAATTGAAGATCGTTCACTACCAGAAGTCCGTCGATGGCAGCCTTGAAGTTGATTTTTCCTTCACGAGGCAGCTCTGAATAAGTGATGTTATTGCCGACCATTTTTCCGGCAAACGCAACGGCTGCCACGTTTTCATGCACCCATTCGTGCCCAGGTCCTTTGCCGTCATCCACATATACACGCGATTTACCCATTCGATGCAGTTGACAGAGGTCTCCGGCACCGATGATCTGTCCTTTTTTAAACACCGGTCCTTTGCTTTCACCGGGAACGATTTCGGTCAGGTCATGAAGAATTTTCCGACCGATAGCATCCTCTACCAGTGCTGCATGGAGCTGGGGAAGGGGTGGGGTCTTGGCTGCCACCAGATATGGCGATTGGCCCTGACAGGCCCGGCATATCCGTCCGTGATTCTGCGGATATGCCTCACCGCAGATCGAACATGTAGCAATCTTGTCTTTATGTCGTTTTTTCAGGTATTGCGGTTGAATCTGAACAGGCGCGACACTGCAAATTTTAGAACCCGCATCCCGGATCTGTTGCATCAACAACGCGCTGTCCTGATTTTTTTTTGGCTTGAGCTTGAAAAACCAGGCGTGAATCTCTGAAAATGACTGTATCTTTAGAGAATCCACAAATATCCGAAAGCCGTTTCCATTGTATTTATCATAGAGGCTGAGGGCATAGCGACCGAGATTGAAAACCTTGAGCCAGCCGTTTCCTGTCGTGCAGGGCGTCAGCATCTGGATAGCATCCGGCAGACAGTATGTGGTTTCGCTGATGGCATCAAACAGGGTAGTTGCGGGAAGCTGCCGCATGGCAAAATCCGCCATGATCCCTCCGATCACGACACCGGGGGCTTTATATCCGTGAAACGATTCCACAGCATCCAGAAATTCGTCAAAACTGTATTCGCCGACAGTCGGAGAAAAATCCGATAAAGGCAACTGATCTATCATGATTATTTCCTGTCTTGGTTGTGTCAATGTTGACTTAATACGCTTATAAAATTAAATCTTCTTTTGATTTTAACAATTATCATCTTTTTTGAATAATTTAAAGAAGGAACATGAATCAGAATTTTGTGATGGTTTCTTCACAGATGTCCGGCGAGGTAGAGAGAATATTCTTCAGAGAAAGGATTTGAGAAATGAACCGTAAACTCCGGTGCGGCTAAATCCTGTTCCCGATCCGGAGTGCGGGAACAGGTCTTTCTCAGGGGCGGGGTCTATTTAGCAATCTTTTCAATGGCTACTGCACATGCTTTATACTCGGCGGTCAAGGTGATTGGATCAAACGCCGGATTGGTGAGCCAGTTGGCACAGTTTTCACGGAAATGAAATGCCATCCAGATCATGCCTTTGGGGATTTCCGGGGTGATTCTGGCTTTGACCGTTACCTCCCCGCGGCGGGATTTCACCCGGATCATCTCGTCTTGTTCAATGTCGAGGATATGGGCATCTTCGAGGGAGATATCGGCAGTTTCTTCACCTAAAATATCGTTCAAACCCCGACACCGGCCGGTCTGAGTCCGGGTATGATAGTGATACAGTCTTCTGCCGGTTGAAAGCACGAACGGATACTTGTCATCGGCAACTTCCGCAGGCGGTGTCCAGTCCACGGGAACAAACTGGCCAAGTCCGCAACTGAATTCTCCGTCTTTGTGAAGAAAACAGGTTCCTGAATGCTGGTCGTTGGTACAGGGCCACTGGAGGCCATTGCCTTCAAGCCGTGAATACTTGATGCCGGCCAGTGACGGGGCCAGCTGGGAAACTTCGTTGTCCCAGATGTCACGGGCACTGTTGGACGGCCAGTCCTGGCCCATGCGTTTGGCGATCTGTTTGAATATCCACCAGTTGGGTTTGGCCTCTCCTGGCGGGTCGCTGGCGGTTCGGACCCGGTTGACCCGGCGTTCGCTGCTGGAAAATGTTCCGTCGTTTTCACTCCAGGCAGCGGCCGGAAGGATCACGTCCGCAAAGCGGGTGGTTTCGGTTTGAAAAATGTCCTGGCATACGAGAAAATCGGCGCTGGCCAGTTCATGCTCGACTTTTTTGATGTCCGGTTCGGTATTGGCGAGGTTTTCGCCGAAAATATACAGCCCTTTGACGGCTCCTGAGACCAGGCCGTCCATCATCTGGGGAATCATCAGACCGACTTTATCCGGCAGCCTATCGATGTTCCAGGCTTTTTCGAATTTTGCCCGAGCATCGATATCGCCCACTTTCTGGTATCCGGGAAAGACGTTGGGAAGTGCCCCCATGTCACAAGCGCCTTGGACATTGTTTTGACCCCGAAGCGGATTTACGCCGCCGCATTCCATGCCCATGTTCCCCAGTAGCATCTGAAGGTTGGCCGTAGATACCACGTTGTTCCGGCCGCAGGTATGTTCGATGATTCCCAGCGTATAGCAGAGCATGCAGGGTTTGATTGATGCCAACATGCGTGCGATATCCCGGATCATATCCGGGCTGACACCGCAGATTTTGGTAGCTTTCTCTGGCGGATATGCCTGTACTTTTTCCTTCAGCTCCTTGAAGCCAATGGTGCAGGAGTCGACAAATTTTCGATCATATAGGTCCTCTTGAATCAAGACATGCATCAGGCTATTTAAAAATGCGATATCGCTGCCGACCTTGATTTGTGCATGGATATCAGCAAAATCCGCCAGTTTGTGCTTTCTCGGATCCACCAGTATCAATTTGGCGCCGTTTTGCACTGCGTTTTTGACATATGTGGAGGCAACGGGATGTGCTTCGGTCATGTTGGAGCCGATGATCAAGAACATTTTGGCTTTGGCGAATTCACCGAAAGAATTGGTCATTGCACCTGAACCAAATGAGGTCGCCAGTCCGGCGACAGTGGGAGCATGTCAGGTACGGGCGCAGTGATCGATATTGTTGGTGCCGATCACCGCGCGGAAAAGCTTTTGCATATTGTAGGAATCTTCGTTGATGCTTCGGGCGCAGCTGACGCCAGCAAGGGCATCGGGTCCGTGCTTGGCGATAATATCAGAAAATTTGCTCGATACCAAATCCAGTGCCTCATCCCAGGATGCTTCCCGGAACTGTCCGTTTTCCTTGATCAGCGGTGTTTTCAGGCGATCTTCGGAGTAGATGAAATCGAATCCGTATCGACCCTTGACGCACAACCGTCCTTTATTGGGTTCGGCGTCTTCGACACCGGTCACCTGGACGATTTTGCCATTCTTGACATGCAATAGTTGTTGACAGCCGACACCGCAGTAAGGGCACGTGGTCCGGATTTTGGCCGTTTCCCAGGATCGCCATCGCATCGGAGATTTTTTCTCGAGCATACCACCGACAGGGCATACCTGGACGCATTCGCCGCAGGAAACACATTTGTCCCGGTTGAAGGCGATCTGAGGTCCGTCCACACTGTTGACGAGATCAATGGCGCCAATCCCCTGGATTTGCTGGCAGGCACTGACACATCGCATGCATAAAATGCAGCGCTCAGGCCAATGTTTGATAAAAGTCGTTTGATAGGACGGGATAAAATTTCGTTTGGGCGGCAAACAGTCGATGCTTTTGATGCCGTATTCGAACGTAAAATCTTGAAGCATGCAGACGCCAGATTTGTCGCAAACCGGACAATCAAGCGGATGGGTGAACAATATCTGCTTTAAAGCATCCTGGCGCATGTGATACAGTCGATCCGACCGGGTCGTAACGACAATGCCGTCCGCTACCGGAGTATTGCAGGCGGTAACAGGCTCCGAATGGCCGACCACTTCAACCACGCAAAGCCGGCATGATCCGATGGGTTTAAGTCTTTCATGAAAACAGAGTGTCGGAATGGTAATACCGACATGTTTGGCTGCTTCCAAAATGGTAAGGCCCTGGGAAGCGGTGACTTCCTGATTGTCAATGATCATTCGTACTAAATTCATCGATCGCATTATCTCCTTGTAACATTCGGGCATTGGGGATATAGAAAAGAAAACATGGCGTTCTATCAATATTGGCATAGCGATGACTGAGTTTTACCAGCTAAATATATCGCTGTCAATCTACATAAACGGTAAAAGATGTTTGCAGATAAACAAGATTACAGCATGTTACCCAGCATACTATATAAGTTGAATATCGACCGAAAAATGAAATATAAATATATTTAATAATATCGGATACAATTTAAAAATATTGTTAAAAATAAAAAATAATTCCGTAAATTATTTGACATCCCATAAATTTTGTTATAGGGGTAACAAACTTTTTGAAAACGCGGAAAATGAAAATTACCGGCATCGAAACACTCAATTTTCAGAAAAAGCAGAATTAATCTATGAACGAGTATATTCCAGTATTGATCATGTTGCTGTTGGCAGCCGCAACATCCGTGGGGATGATTGTCGCCACCACACTCATCGGTCCCAAGAAAGTATTTGCAGACAAGATGCGGCCGTTTGAATGCGGTGAAAATCCAATCGCATCACCCAAGCTTAGGTTTTCCGTCAAATTTTATCTGTTTGCGCTTTTTTTTGTGATATTCGATATTGAAGCGGTTTTTTTGTACACTTGGGCTGTGCTTTTCAAGGATCTTGGAATGTTTGGGTTTGTTGAAATGATGATATTTATATCTATTTTGGCGATCGGCCTGATCTATGTCTGGAAGAGGGGGGCGCTGGAATGGGAATGATGCGATTTGGGATTCTGAAAAAAGAAACTGCCGCAAGCGATGTCAATCCGCAGACGTCGGTAGCATCGAGTGATGATATGCGCCTGCTCGGATCGAGCATAATCATGACAAAACTGGAAGCCATCAACAATTGGGGCAGAAAATATTCATTTTTTCAATATCCTTTTGTAACGGCTTGCTGCGGAATGGAGTTTATGTCAGTTGCAGGCCCGAAATACGACCTGGATAGATTCGGTGCAGCTCTTCCACGGTTTTCACCCCGTCAGGCGGATTTATTGATGGTCGTCGGAACCATCAGTCACAAGCAGGCGCCTATCCTGGTGAAAGTTTACGACCAAATGGCTGAACCCAAATGGGTATTTGCCTTCGGCGTGTGCGCGGTTTCGGGTGGATTTTACGATAATTACGCAACTGTCCAGGGCATCGATACACTGATTCCTGTGGACATATATGTACCAGGCTGTCCACCTCGGCCGGAGATGGTGATTGACGGGCTGATCAGGCTCCAGCAGATAGTCGCTGAAGGCAAATGGTCGGATTTCCCAAGAGGCGCTTCCCCAGTCAGTAAAATAGATGAATAAAGACAGGATGAGATATTGATACCGCTTTATGGAAGCTAATATAACGATAAATAAATTAAAAGTCCGATTTCCGGAATCCATCCTCGAAACACATTCATACCGTGGTGACGAGACGGCGATTGTAAAAAAAGATGAAATACTGAACATCTGCAAATTTTTGCGGGATGATGCAGAGCTTCTCTATAATTTCATGATGGATATAACCGCTGTGGACTATCTTGGGCAGGAATTACGGTTTGAGGTCGTATACCACTTCTATTCTTTGGCTTTCAACCGTCGGTTCAGAATCAAAGCGCGTGTCTCGGAATCGGATTGCTGTATTGATTCTGTGGTTTCAATATGGCCAAGTGCAGACTGGTTTGAACGGGAAGTATACGACATGTACGGGATAACGTTTAAAGGTCATCCAGAACTGAGAAGAATTCTGCTGTATGAGGATTTTCAGGGGCATCCGCTCAGAAAAGACTACCCGATCAAGAAAAGACAGCCCTTAATCGGGCCAACCTGTTAATTTAAAATGGTTATTGCCAAATGTCTGATATAGCAAAAGACCTGCATAGCGAGTATATGGTCATTAACATGGGGCCGTCACATCCGGTAACCCATGGAACAGTTAAATTTCTACTGACTCTTGAAGGGGAAACGATCATCGACATGAAAGTCGATATCGGATATCTTCATCGAGGGTTCGAGAAAATGTGCGAAAATGGAACCTGGGAACAGGTAATTCCGTACACGGACAGGCTCAATTACGTTTCTCCGCTCATCAACAATGTCGGCTATGCTCTGGCGGTAGAAAAACTCATCGGGATCGAAGTTCCGCAGCGATGTCAATATATACGGGTCATTGCCAGTGAACTTGCACGTATCTCCGACCATTATACGAATATTGCAGCCAGTGGTTTGGAGCTTGGTGCGTTTACTGCATTTCTCTATTTCGTCGAAGCTCGGGAACTAATTTGGGATCTCATTGAAATGCTCTGTGGCGCCCGTGTAACAGCTAACTATGTTCGAATCGGTGGTCTGAAGAACGATTTGCCGTCGGGGTTCAAGGAAAAAACGCGGGATGTGTTCAAGCGCTGTCGTCAACTCTGGGCAGATGTTGATAAACTTCTGACCAAAAATAGAATCTTCATAGATCGAGTTCGGAATGTCGGTATTATGCCACCTGAAGATGCCATTGCATGGGGGTTTACCGGACCCTGTCTCAGAGCATGCGGGATACCATACGATGTTCGAAAATTTCATCCTTATCTGGTTTATGATCAAATGGATTTCGAAGTTCCAGTCGGCGAAACCGGCGATAATTTTGATCGGTACTTAGTAAGGATGGAAGAAATCAATCAAAGCATGCGGATTGTTGAACAGGCCTTGGATAAATTACCATCGGGTCCAATCAATGTGGATATGCCGGAATACAGATGGCAATCAAAGGATGATATCGGGAATCGAATCGAATCACTGATATTTCACTTCAAAACCGTTACGGAAGGCATCAAGCCACCCCCCGGTGAGGTGTATTCATCAGTAGAAGGTGCCAACGGGGAATTAGGTTTTTATCTGGTCAGCGATGGAACGGGAAAACCATATAAATGCCGTGTCAGACCCCCTTGTTTCCCTCTGACCGCTGCGATGCCCAAAATGGTCAGGGGTGGATTCATAGCCGACATAATTCCTACTTTTGATATGATTAACATGATAGGCGGAGAATGCGATAGATAGCCATGGTTGCAGACCTTAT
>CAYQKZ010000003.1:0-41622 GCA_964418135.1 uncultured Desulfobacterales bacterium | reverse complement strand
TATCTCACGATAATAAAAAGCCATAACTTATAGACCTATGCGGATTTCTACTCTGTGTTTTTCATTATCCTGTCCATCCTGTATATCCATGTGAATATGTTTTAAGGTAAACTATTGACAGAGTACCCACATTTACCCAAAAAGGAGATCCAACATGACAGCAAAATTAATCCTCGGCACCGAAATCCGTGAGCAGATTCTTGAAGAAATTACCGCCGAAGTCAAGGAAATCAAGGCTAAACATGGCGTGGTACCGGGACTGGTAACCATTCTGGTTGGCGCAAACCCGGCTTCCATTTCGTATGTCACCCTGAAAATTCAAACCGCACATCGGGTCGGTTTCACCGAGGTTCAGGATACCCAGCCAGTGGATATTTCCGAAGCGGACCTGCTGGCCCTCATCGATAAATACAACAAGGATGATTCCATCAACGGCATTCTGGTGCAATTGCCGCTTCCCAAGCACATCAACGAAAAGAAAGTCCTGAATGCCATCGATCCCGACAAGGATGTGGATGGATTCCATCCGGTGAATGTGGGACGTCTGATGATCGGCGGCTCCGAAGTCAAATTTCCACCCTGTACGCCGGCCGGAATTCAGGAAATGATCGTCCGGGCAGGCGTGGAAACCAAAGGGGCTGAAGTCGTTGTGGTCGGCCGCTCCAACATCGTCGGCAAACCCATTGCCAATATGATGCTGCAAAAAGGTGTGGGTGCCAACTCCACAGTCACCATCGTTCATACCGGCACCAAAAATATGGATGCCCACTGCAAACGGGCCGACATTCTGATCGTTGCTGCCGGTGTTCCCGGCCTGGTCAAACCCGAGTGGATCAAACCCGGCGCCTGCGTCATCGATGTCGGCGTCAATCGGGTTGGCGAGAAGGTCAGTGAAAAAACCGGCAAGAAAGTGGCCATCCTCAAGGGCGATGTGGATTTCGATGCAGCCAAGGAAATCGCCGGCTCCATCACCCCCGTTCCCGGCGGTGTCGGCCCGATGACCATCACCATGCTGATGAAAAACACCCTCAAATCTCTGAAATCCAAACTGGGTCTTGCATAACTCCAAAAAGCTGTCAAAATTATTCCGGAATGGCCGCACAATTGAACATTATTGGCTATTCCGGATTCTATACAGACTTTCAGAAAATTCATTTCGCAAGGCAGCAGGGAGGGAAGCGTACGTTTCTATTACATCCTCGACCGATAACACACCCCAAATTTTATCTTGAAAACTGCCAGTCCTGGCATCTTCAAACCATATAACATCTAATAATCATCCCACAATTCATAGAGATCGGGCCTTCTGTCTTTCAGAACCGTCATGGTCGCTCGGATTTCTTTGACCCGGTCCATATTGAGAGTGGCAGTCAACAGCATTTCATCGGTTTCACCTGCTTCGATCACGGTCCGGCCCCATGGATCGATGATCACGGAATCACCGAAATAGGTCACGACTCCATCCGGCCCGAAGTCTTCGCTGCCGACCTGGTTGATGCCGGCAACAAACATCTGGTTTTCGATGGCACGGGCACGCACCAGAATTTTCCAGTGATCGAGACGCGGATACGGAAACGCCATGGGGCAGAAGACGATTTCCACCCCTTTCAGCGCATAGGTGCGAAACATTTCCGGAAAACGGATATCGTAGCAGATCGCCAGCCCCACCCGTGCCCAGGGAGTATCCACAACCGTCAAGTGTTCTCCGGCCGCCATATGGGCATCCTCGTGAAGCAGGGTGAACAAATGGGTCTTGCGGTAAGTCCCTGCCGTTTCTCCGTCTGCATTGAATAAAAATGAAGTATTCGACACGTTCCCCGCTTCATTCAATGCGAGCATGGAGCCATTGATCCATATCCCATAGGTTTTTGCCATGCCCGCAACCCGATCGACGATCCGATGGTGTTCAGTTGCCATGCGGTCATTGTTCTTCCAGTTGAAACCCGTTGTCCACATTTCCGGAAAGCAGATGATATCGCTGCCTCTCCGCGATGCCTCGACAATCCAGCGTTCGGCTTTGGACAGATTTTCTTCAGGTTGGGATACCGCAACCCGCATCTGGGCAATGGATACGGTCAGGTTCATGGCAACGCCTCCTGGTTCGCAATCGCCTTCTGTTCTACCGGCTCATTCAGAATTTTCTGAACATCTTCAAGATATTGATTGGCCGCATTCAGATAAAAGGCCAGTCCAGTGGAAAAATTTTTTCCGATCATCCCGTCGATAAAGAGCATACTGATATCGCGCTGCCTTTTGAGAATGAACAGCGAACCCAATAGAATCCGTCGTTCTTCTTCGGAAAGGGTTCTGGCCAGCATGATCAGTGCAGTGCGGCCCCGCGGCTGGTAATTCCAGAAAAAGAGAAGATCCAGGGCATGGATGATCATGATCAGCTCCAGATCTTTGGCATCGCCGGACAGGCTTTTTTTCATATCGCTGATTGTATCCATCACATTCTTGTCCGGAAACAGGAGTTCAAGATTGGTATAGACCTCCAGAATCTGAGTCAACTTGTCCCGATAGTCCCGCAGCCTCAGATGGATATTCCGATACCGATCTGCAGCGCCCTCGATAACACCGGCAACAAAGTCCGAAGCTGCCTTGGAGATGACGGCAGCCCATTTCTGCAAAACCATATCGATTCCGGATACCCCGAATGCAGACAAAATACCGGCAAGAACACCATTTAGAATGATGGCGATGGGAATGGATAAAATACTTCGAAAAAAATTTCCGGCAATGACGGTCTTGGGAAAACCCCGAAATGCGTTGTGACTGGAAAGATAAAGCCCGTTGGACAGGGCCATGATCGTATACAGGGCTATCGGGTTAGTTGCCGTTGTGATATCCATGGCTTTTTCAAGAATCAGCGTTTTGATCACCCAGTCGAGGAGCGGAACGGAAAAACCCGTATAGAGCAGTGAATCACCGATCCGTTCCCAACTGATGTAATCTTTCCAGCCCAGAAGCGGGGAGCTTCGCATCCCACCACCGCCCAGAACCGATTGAAGGATATTGCGCACACCGGTAATGCCAAACCAGATGAAGGCACCGCCGTATTTGAGAATCCACCAGTCATAGCGAAGGGCAAAATCCAGAAAAGCCGGGATAAATCCGACGGTCATCTTGATCATGATTTTGGCCAGGGTATTTAAATACGTCCACGACAATCGCATCGTTTCCGGCGCCACCAGGGGTGGAGAAAGATAAAGCTCATTGCCGAGATCCTCGTGAATTCCGCCCAGCGTCACGATATTTCCGGGAGATTCCATGCGGGTGGTATGCTCCATCACCAGCCAGTTCTGATGGTGTTCATGGGTAAGCCAGTTGATCCCGGGAATCGATCCCGCCCAGCTAAAAAACCGATTGAGCCACAGCGTGAAGGCTTTGCGCGGAACCAACGTTATCTGCCGATAAGCGGTCATTCGGAAAGGAATGATCATCCGCCCCGTATCCGGTTGAGAGATTTCCCGGATTGCCCGTCCGGGCAGGCTGTCCATGATCGCCAACCCCATTCCATGCATACGAGACGACATCCCTGTCGAATCACTGCCAATCCGGGATTTCAAGGGTGTCCCCTTGTATATCAAACGCAGCGTATTGATATCATGGAGGATTGAATCCAATTTTTCCAGACGGTCGGCTTTGTCCGGACAGGAAGAGGCGGCTACCTGATCCATGACATTGAGAATGAGACGCTTCAGTGTGATGACATTGCCTTGATTGATCGCAACCTGCAGGCGGCTGATTTCCGGAATCAGGTCGGTTTTACCCCCCGTATAATCTTTGAGGTTGAACGTTTCCAACCGGGTGATCAGCCCGTCGCAATCGTAGAGAATTTCCAGGACGTCCTCGGGACGCAGGTCGGTCAGATTCAGCGTAAAACGATATCCGGCATGCAATTGAACGAGACGAATCAGGATTTCCCGGGGAGACAGTCTGAGCAGAGAAGGCACATCCGGTCCATCCTGAATGGTCTGCGGATCGACAATATCCGGATTCTGCGATGGACTTAGAAAACGTTCCAGAATATTATCGAAATCCAGGCGATTCATATCTGCCACAAGCGTATCGATCGAGATTTTATCCTGGGGATCTGCCGAACCATAGAGAAAACGCAGTTCGGTCAGTTTTTTCTGAAATTCCGGAAGCAGCTGTGTATGAATGAATTTTGCCAGATGAAGCAGGGATGTCTGGCCGGGCTTGACAAATATCAAAAAAGCGGCAGGATCGATGGGGTTCATCGCAATGCCGTATGTTTCGGTGATCACCGGAAGATGCCTGCGGTTAAACGATTCCAGAACCTGCAAAACCTGTTGCTGACGGTATTCGGAAACCCTGCGGCCTTCTTCCATCAACGCCAGAACGGGTGCTTCCGTTAAAAAACAAAGAAACGCCTGAGTATCGATAAAACCTCTGGGAACCCAGATCAACTGGATATATCGACCCCGAAACCGGGCGGCATATTCGATACCGATCCGCATCGTGATATCCATGATTTCAGCGGCTTCCAGAAGTTCGGCGGCAAAGGGGGCCTGAATGTAATTGTAATAGACAACACGGAGCCGGCGGATTCCCTTGATCCAGGCATCCATGATCAGATGGGTGGCGGACTTACGGCCTTTGGTGTTGACATCGTGAACGTGATCGTCAAATGCCTGTTGATTCCATTCCTCCGGCATTTCCAGCAGATGGTAACGTCGTAATTGTTTTCGGACGATACGGGGTTTTCCGGTGGCCGTCACTCTGAAATCATGAGCCAGTTGGAGTTGGCGGTTATAGTCTCCCTGAGATCGTATCAGTTCTTTCATGATCTGGAGCAGAGCCCGGGCCGTATTTCTGGGCAGCGTGCCTTCAGAGGCATTGAGTACCTCATCCCGCAGGGCTCGCAGGGCACCGATGCGTTCATCCTGTTTGCCGGCTTCAAGAGATTCTATAAGGTGAATTACGGCATAGGCAATGCGCAAGCCCCTGGATTCAGCAAGCTTTTTAATACCGTGCGGGTGAAAATAGGGATAAAATTTGCGTTTATTATATTCCTGACGTTTATCCCGGTTCAACACATCGTTAACGATGTTCAACAAACCGTGATCCCGTTTATCAAACATGATGCCGGAAAATACCTTCATACTTAATTTCCGCCTCTACTGATCAAGACACATCAGACAGTTCGTGGGAATCCGAAACAGGCATGTTTATTTTCAGTCATCACCATTCCGGATTTTCCCGCTGCATTTCGATGTGTTCACAGATTTCCTTGAGTACGAAATACCGGGTCAGCGCTCTGGAAAGCTCGGCATCGGTACAATCCTGGCCCGTAATCTCCGCAACATAATTTCGAATGGTGTTCACCGCCGATTCAATTTGATTTTCAGCTACATCTATCGTCATAACCGCTCCTTCATCCTGCTTCGCGCTTCAATCTGATACAGTTTCATGATCAGCCCGCCGATCAATGCAATCCCACCGCTCGTCATGAACAGGGCGTGGGAACCGATGGTTTCGTATAGATAACCGCTTAAAAAGAAACCTGCCATCAGTCCCAATCCATAGCTGACTGCATTGTTGACAGCCTGCCCGAGTGTTTTGGAGGCTTCGGAAGACAAGGCGTCCACATACAGGATACTGGACATGTGAAAGGCCCCATACGTGAATGCGTGAAGCACCTGGGTCATCAAGATCACGGGACCGCTGTCAACGAAAGCCAGCAGGAACCACCGCAACGCCGCAATGGAAAAAGAAAATACCATAACGGATTCCAAGGAAAATCGCTTGAACAGACGCCCGGAATGGAGCATCACGAAAATTTCAGCAGTCGATGCCACAGCCCATGCAATACCGATAAATGTCTTTCCATAGCCCAGCTTTTCCAGATGAATCGAGAAAAATCCATAATAAGCGCCATGACTGAGCAGCATCAAAAAAGCACAGGTCAGAAAGACAATGCTCTTGGGGTTCATCAAATATCCGGCACCCCCGAACGCCCCCTGGCGTCGGGCAGTCCGAGCAGGCGGAACCCCGAAAGAAACCGCAGATTGAAGAAATCCTCCTGCCACGATCATCGGCAGAATGATCCCTACCGGATAGGTATCGATCAGACGCCCCACCAGAACGACAACGGCAATGAAGGCAATGGAACCCCAGGCACGGGTCTGACCGTACCGTTGCTTCTCCTTTCCCAGAACATCCATGGTAATGGCTTCCAGAAACGAAATGATGGGCGAGAAAAAAATCCCGTAACCCAGGGTAATCACGATCAACCACTCGAAACGAACCGTCACCAGATACAGGGATGTAATCGCCGCACTGACAATATTACATGAAATGTAAATGGCTCTTCTGGCCTGAAGCCGATCAGCCAGAATACCCCAGAGTACGGGGAAAACCACCAGCAGTACGGATCGCAGGGCCGAAAGCATGCCAATCTGAAATCCGTTGAGCTGGATGTGATAAAGATAGAGATTGAAATAAGGCAGATAAATGCCCATCATTCCAAAGTACAGAAAATACTGGGCTCGAATCGACAGGCTCACCCTGCCGGCAGTTTGACCAGGCACCGCCCTATCCGGAACAGTCGGCAATATTTCATCATTATTCATTACGTTCTTGACCGGAACATCTCCCATCGGTGTATCGTTATGAGACCATCTTCCATCAGGACAGGATAGACTTGCAGAATCTGATCAGGAAACCACCCAAAGTGCACAGTTGGCAGACTTTCCCAGCACGGTTCGAGAAACGCTTCCCATGAAAAAGGCATTGCCGCCTCCCCGTCTTCCGACCACCACGGTGCCGAAGTTCCCGGACTTGGCTTCATCTATTACGGCACTGCCGATATTGTACATACACTCGACCATTTTCAGTTGAATCTGTTTGTCCTGAAAACCGGCTTCTCTAAACCGCTGCATCGCAACCGTATGAAAATGATCGACACAGTGTTTGTCGCCTTGAATGAAGATTTTCTCGATGGTATCCGTCGGCCCTTCGATGACAACCGGACAAAAATCGCTGAATTTCGGCATTACATGAAACAGGGGTGATCAACTGCCCGCAGAGAACTTTCGGATCCATCGGCCGCCAGCATGATGCGCGTGGAAGTGATCTGACCGTCAATGACCCATACCGGAATCACCCGGGAGTGTTCCAGAAGGTTTGAGGAAATACTGCCCGCAAAGGTTTCCTGAAACCGGGAAAGCCCTCTTCGGCCTACGGCAATGGCATCGTAATGCCCCTGTTGGGCATATTCGATGATGTCCTTGGCACATCCAAGTTTTCTGGGCTGCGTGACCACCTGAATATGCTCCGGCTTTACTCCCAGACTCATCATGCTCTTCCTGGATTTGTCGAGTAACGATTTGGAAGCGTCTTCATGTTTTTGAGTCAGACGCGTCATATCCAGTTGTTTTGCGCCGTCCATCCTGGCTTCATCCACTAAAAAATGTGAAATCGGGGGCTGTACATGAAACAGTGTATAGGTCAGATTTTTTACAGCAGAAGAGATCTTGACGGCATAGTGAACAGCGTTTCTGGAATGAATCGAATCATCTATCGGAAGCAGTATTTTTTTTTCCATCGTGTTTCTCTCCTCTTGCATGTTAAGATTTAGAAAATATCCTGTTTAGATCCATGGTACCGATAAAAATGGTGATGATACACTGCAAATGGGTATAACCTGCACTTTCCTGATGCTCCTTGATGGAAATCCGCCGGCATGGTCATGCAACCACACGATCTGTTACCGTATCACTCCCCGCGCCTGGCTTTTTCAGACAAGATCATCTGATAGGCGGTTTTTCTGGATATACCGAATTTTGAAGCCATTTTTCTGGCCAATTCACCGGGACTTTCTGATGCATGCATGAGATACTCTGAAACACTGCGTTCCAGAGATTCCGCAGAGAGGGAATCCTCAGTCAGTTTTCCGGAAAGCACCAGCGTACACTCACCCTTAATCTCGCTGCGATCGGAGAGCGCTTCCAGGATATCCGAAATGGACCCGCGGATAAATTCTTCAAACTTTTTCGTCATTTCCCGGCAAACGACGCCGGAACGTTCCCCCAGCACCCCCCGCGCATCATTCAAAAAAGAAACCACCCGCCGTGGCGATTCATAAAATATCAGCGTTCTGGGGTCGTTTTCAATATCCTTGAGCATGGTCAGCCGCCGGGTCTGTTTTTTGGGGGGAAATCCCAAAAACACGAAGGCATCCGTGGGAAGACCGGAAACACTGAGCGCTGCGATGGCTGCCGATACGCCGGGTACAGGAATGACTTTGATGCCTGCCTGAATTGCCGAACGAATCAACCGATATCCCGGATCCGATACCAGCGGTGTACCGGCATCGGAAACCAGCGCAATGGATGCGCCACCCTGAAGTTTTTGGATAAACTGAGACGCACGCTCCGCCTCGTTGTAATCATGACAGGAAATGAGCGGAGCAGAAATTCGATAATGGGAAAGCATCCGGCCGGTATGACGGGTATCCTCGGCAGCCACCAGGTCCACACCGGCCAGCACATTCAGGGCACGCAGCGTGATATCTTCGATGTTGCCGATCGGGGTTGCCACGACGTAGAGTACCCCTTTTTCCATCTGTTGAGATGAATCAGCGACCGGAAAGTTCAAAGGCATTTTTAATCAGCTCGATGGTATTCCGACCGGAATCCAGGAATATCGCCACGACGTCGAATCGGGCCCGGACATGGCTCTGACGGGTGGATTTGAGATACTGAAGGGCAACTAGTGATATTTTGCGTTGTTTTTGATGGGTAACGGCATATTTGGGGCTGCCGAAGGCCGCAGAAGATCGCGATTTGACCTCAACAAAGGCAATGGTTTCGTTATCCATGGCGATGATATCGATCTCTCCCAGGCGGGTACGGTAATTCTGCTCCAGGATATGATATCCCTGTCGCTTGAGATAGATCACTGCCAGGGACTCATTATTTTTCCCAAAGGTCTGTAACGAATTGACCATGTTTCACATGCTCCTTTACCCCTTTAAAACTCTTCCGGTGAATGGGAGAGCAACCATAACGCCGGATGGCTTCTTTATGGAATGGGGTCGGATATCCTTTATGGACGGCAAAACCAAAGCACGGAAAGTCTTCGTGATAGCGTACCATCAGGCTGTCTCGGGTAACCTTTGCAATAATGGAGGCAGCCCCGATGGAAATACTCAAACCATCCCCCTTGGGGATGGCTTCCTGAGATAATGACAACGGCAGGGGGAATATTCCGTCGATCAACACGTGTTCCGGAATGGGATACAGGTTATTGACAGCCATGACCATAGACAGCAGGGAAGCCTGCAAAATATTGGTTCGGTCTATTTCAACAGAATCCACAATACCGATCCCAATGGCCATGGCATGTTCATAAATTTGCACATACAGCGTCTGTCTCTTTTTGGGAGTCAGTTTTTTGGAATCTGTTATACCCAAAACCGGAAAGGAAAACGGGAGGATGACGGCAGCGGATACCACCGGACCGGCCAGAGGTCCCCGACCGGCCTCATCGACACCGGCAATTCGTATTAAACCACGCCGGCGGGCCCGGTGTTCAAATCTCCACAGATCGATGATATCCATGCAACCTTGATCAGGAACGGTCTTCTTTGATTCTGGCAGCTTTTCCCTTGAGTTTGCGGATATAATAAATTTTGGACTGCCGGACATCCCCTTTTGTAACAACTTCAATCCGATCGATAATCGGAGAGTGCAGCGGGAAAATTCGCTCTACCCCAATCCCGTAAGACACTTTCCTAACCATAAATGTGGCGTTCGTGGTACCTCTGCGTTTGCTGATCACAACCCCTTCAAACGCCTGAATCCGTTCTTTTTCACCTTCCTTGATTTTTACATGAACCTTTACCGTATCTCCGGTGGAAAACGGCGGAATATCCAGCCGCATCATTTCTTTTTCCAAAAGCCTGACAGTTTCCATAACTCCCCCATAAAAGGTTATCTAACAAATTTATAAACAGATGAATTTGCTCAATCCGGATCATGTCACCGAAGATCGGCCCAGCAGACGATCCAGAATGATGGATGTCGCTGAACGAACCGACAGGTGATTGTATTCCGTATTGCCGTAAATCGGATCCAGAATGTGATCCGCTTCTTCCATGCAGTCTCGAGAAAGCCCCCATGCTGTACCGAACACCAGCATGTAGGGATTGCCGGTTTCAAGCAATTCCCGAAACCGGGACATGGAGATGCTTCCCGCATACTTCATGGCACTTGTAACAACGGTTCGGGGAAAGAATGCCCCCTCCTGCGCGATATCGTCCCTAGCCTCTTCCAAACTATCTCGGATGCGAACCATTTTTAGCGCCTGACACCGGTTGGGATTGTATTCAGCCCCAAAACCGGTTGTCCAGTGCGAAACCAGCGACTTTACCAATGACTGTTGATCCGCAAGCGGTGTAATGACATACAGGGCCTGAGCGCCATAAGTTATTGCAGCTCTTGCCATGTCATGAATATCCAGGTTGGTTACCGCAGACGCGATAATTTCTCCCCGTTTATTGACGACCGGGTAGTGGGCCAGCGCCAGATACAGATTGGGACTGAAGGATATGGTCAATGTCCAGACGCCACTGTTGAAGAATTGCAGCCTCGGCCGAAGTCAACCGACGCTGCATGATTAGATCCTTACGTTTCAAAAACGTACGGATCAGCGACGATTCCATCCGCCATTTTTCGATGCGTGCATGATTGCCGGAAATCAACACTTCCGGAACCCCGTCACCTTCAAAATCGGACGGGCGGGTATAGTGCCCGTGTTCGAGAAGGCTGTCGCTGAAAGAATCCTTCTGAGCGGACATCTCTCCGCCAAGGGCACCGGGAATCAATCGTATGACAGCTTCCATCAGCACCATTGCAGGCAGCTCTCCACCGGTCAGCACATAATCGCCTATCGAAATTTCATCTTCCACGAACTGCTGACAGATTCGCTCGTCAATCCCCTCATACCGGCCGCAGATCAAGATCAACCCGGACTGATCCGAAAGTTCGGCAGCAACCTGTTGATTGAATACCCTGCCTTGCGGAGACAGATAAACAATTCTGGCGCCCGGTGCCGTTGTCAACGCTGAGCGAATGGCAGCGGCCAAAGGTTCCGGCTTCATCACCATACCGTTTCCACCGCCATACGGACGGTCATCGGTTACCAGATGGCGGCCGGATGCAAAATCCCGGATATTGATGGCTGAAGCGGTAATAACACCCAGTTCGATGGCCCTGCGGACGATGCCATGATCCCAAAATCGCTCGAACATTTCCGGAAAAATTGTCAATGTCTGAAAATTCATAGACGTTCTCCAGAAGCTGGCGGTCTTCCGCCTTTGTCGTATGCCGGCAGATTCGTTCTTACAAGCCTTCGGGAAGATCGACCCGCATGATCTTCCGGTCCAGATCGATTTCCAGGACTACGGAACCGATGGCAGGTATAAGAATCTCATCGTTATCCTGAGTTTTCACGACATACACATCGTTGCTGCCGGTCTCGATGAGCGATGCAACCGTTCCGATAGTTTCGCCCTCCACGGTAACCACCGACATCCCGAAAATATCCGCCCAGTAATACGTATCCGGCTCGAGGTCCGGCAATCTGGATTTTTCAATCAGAATGTCTGACCCTGGGAGGGTTTCAGCCGCAGTTCGATCGAAAACGCCTTTTAACCGCAACAACAACAGCCGCCCCTGTGGTCTGGCATCCGCGATTTCCATGACACGGTTTGTGCCGTTGGGCTCTCGAACAATCACGGAAATGCCGGGTGTCATCAGAGAAAAAGATTCCGTCTCAGCGTGAATCTTGATATATCCCTTGACACCATGGACACCTACGATCTTTCCAATAGTGACGATCGATTCGGAACTCATGGTGTACCATCGTATTTATTCGATGATTTCAAGAACCGATCTTTTTTTATTTTTGGCAGAAGCCGCACCCAGTATCGTTCTGAGAGCACGGGCCGTTCGACCCTGTTTCCCAATGACTTTTCCCAAATCCTCTTTGGCAACCTTCAACTCGAGTACCGAAGTCTGGTTTCCTTCGATCTCTGAAACCGTCACCTGTTCAGGGTGATCAACAATCGCTCGGACAATGTAATCGATCAGCTCTTTCATAGCCCCCCCTCCTTGGTTGGCAGGTGAGAATCCGGAAATGACGTCTTGATCAGGGATTTCAGGCCGATATATTCGCTATGCCCTGTTTTTTCAACAGGTTTCTGACCGTATCGGTCGGGGTTGCACCCTCGCTGATCCAGTACTGGACACGATCCATTTTCATGGTAACTTCAGCCGGATTGTGCAGCGGATTGTAGGTTCCCAGGTTTTCCAGAAATTTGCCATCTCTGGGACACTGCCCATCTGCCGCCACGATGCGGTAAAAAGGTCGTTTTTTCGCGCCGTGTCTGGCCAGTCTGATTTTAACGGACATATAACTCTCCTTTTAAGTGATGAATTACGAATTTGTGATAATTCAATCGTAATTCGTAATTATTTAAACGGCAACAAGCCTCTGCCGAATTTTTTCAACCCGCCCTTGTTGATTTTCTTCATCATTTTCATAACATGATCATAATTCTTCAGCAATTGATTGACATCCTGAACCGTCGTACCGCTGCCGGTGGCAATACGCTTTCTACGACTGCCGTTGATAATTCCATATTTCTGACGCTCGAGCGGTGTCATGGAGTTGATGATGGCCACGACCCGCCCAAGTTCTTTTTCATCCACCTGAAGATCTTTCAGGTGTTTGTTTTGACTGACACCCGGAATCATGTTGATGAGATCGGTCAAGGATCCCATTTTCCGAATCTGGATCATCTGATCCCGAAAATCCTCCAAGGTAAACTGATTTTTTCGAAGCTTTTTCTCCAGCTCGATAGCCTGTTTTTCGTCTACAACGGATTGGGCCTTCTCGATCATGGTCAGGACATCCCCCATGCCAAGAATTCTGGATGCCATTCGATCGGGATGAAACACCTCGAAATCGTTTAGTTTTTCGCCAACACCCACAAATTTTATGGGCTTGTCGATCACCGATTTGATGGATATCGCAGCCCCGCCCCTGGCATCTCCGTCCATTTTGGTGAGAATCACGCCGCCGATATTCAGAGTATCGTTAAAGGCCGTGGCAATGTTTACGGCATCCTGACCGGTCATGGCATCTGCCACGAGCAGGATATCCGAGGGCTTGACGCGATCCCGAATACGGACCAGTTCCTGCATCAGGTCCGCATCGATATGCAGCCGTCCGGCAGTATCCAGTATCAACGTGTCCATGCCTTCCCGTTGCGCCCTGTTTCTGGCTTCGGCACAGATATCCACCGGGTTCATATCCGGCGTTGAAGGGAATACCGGAATGGATAGCTGATCACCCAGTTTTATCAACTGGTCGATGGCTGCCGGTCGATAGACATCGGCAGGAACCAAATATGGTTTTTTCCCTTTTTTTCTTAAAAATATAGCAAGTTTTCCGGCAGTTGTCGTTTTTCCAGAACCCTGAAGCCCTATCAGCATGATAGAAACCGGCCGGTCCCCCGACAGGTTCAGATCCTCCTGCCGAGAACCCATTATGCGGGTTAGCTCTTCATTGACGATCTTGATAACCTGCTGTCCGGGTGTCAGGCTGGCCATGACTTCCTGCCCCAATGCCCGATCCTTGATATCCGCGACAAATTTTTTGACCACTTTATAGTGGACATCTGCCTCGAGAAGTGCCAGTCGCACTTCTTTCAATCCATCCTGAATATTCTTTTCGGACAGCTTTCCATGACCCTTGAGCTGTTTAAAAACGGCATTCAGTTTGTCGCTGAGAGTATCAAACATAAAATTCACCTAATGGCGTTACGAAAATCTTGAAAATAGTATGGAAAAAATGGTATGTCAAGCAAATTATCTAATGATCCGTTTTTCAAGAAAGGTTGCCATGAACCCATCCATACCGATGGATATCAAAAATCTGAGCAGGGAACAACTGGAAGCATGGCTGACAGCAAACGACATCAAACCTTACCGCGCCGGTCAGATTTTCAAATGGGTATTTTCCCATCAAATAGATCAATTTAACAGCATGACGAACCTGGGTCAAGAACTCCGAGAGAAACTGGCCGCCCATTTCGTCATTTCTCGGCTGGATACTGAAAAAATCGAAACTTCTCGGGATGGTTCACAAAAATATCTCTTCAGACTGGCAGACGGCAACCATATCGAGACCGTTCTGATCCCTGAAAAAGACCACTTCACCCTGTGTGTGTCGAGTCAGGTAGGATGTGCCATGGGATGTCAATTCTGCCTGACGGCAGCCGGAGGATTTGCTCGAAATCTGACGGCCGGGGAAATCGTTTCTCAGGTGCGGGACATCAAAAAACATATCGGCACGCAGCCGCTGTCCAACATCGTCCTGATGGGAATGGGAGAACCGCTTGCCAACTATACGAATGTGGTTCAGGCCATTCGAATATTGACAGACAGGGATTTCGGGCTGGAATTTTCGACCCGCCGCGTCACGCTCTCGACAGCCGGGCTGGTTCCCGAAATGCTGCAACTGGGAAAAGATGTCATGATCAATCTGGCAATCTCGCTCAATGCAACGGACAATGACACCCGCAGCAAACTGATGCCAATCAACCGGAAATATCCGTTGGAAATGCTCCTGGATGCCTGTCGGCTGTATCCGCTGCCCCCCCGGAAGCGAATCACGTTTGAGTATATTCTCATCCGGGATGTCAACGATTCTCCGGAAGATGCGCAACGTCTGACGAAACTGCTGAGACCCATCAAGGCCAAAATCAATCTCATTCCATTCAATGAACATTCCGGCAGTCCGTTTCGAAGACCTGATGAAAAAACCATTCTGGCGTTTCAGGATATACTGGTGCAGCACCATTATACGGCCATCATCCGAAACAGCAAAGGCCGGGATATTTCCGCTGCCTGCGGGCAGTTGAGGGCAACCCATGAAATCACTTGAAATCGAAATCAAATTTTATATTGCAGACATCGATTCCATCCGCGAAAAAATTCGCTCTGTCGGCGCTGAATGCCAGAGCCGTGGTTTTGAAACCAACATCCGGTTTGATGATGAAACGATGCGCCTGACACGAGAAAAGAAATTGCTCCGGCTCCGTCAGGACTCCCGTTGTCGGCTGACCGTCAAAACGCCGTCGGACGATTCAGACACCGGATTTAAAATCTTCAGAGAACTGGAGGTAACTGTCAGTGACTCGGAAACGATGATTGCCATTCTGGCGGAGCTGGGTTATTTCCCCCGGCAGGTTTATGAAAAAGAGCGGGAGACGTATCGTTTCAAACAAACGGAGTTGTGCCTGGACATACTACCGTTTGGAGATTTTCTGGAAATCGAAGGGGAAAAAGACGATATTCGGACTGCAGCCGAAGTACTGGGCTTGAACTGGGAAAATAGAATCACCGCCAATTACTTATCCCTGTTCAACGTACTAAGAAAACAATTGAATCTACGGTTTGAAGACGTTACTTTCGAGAATTTCAGAAACTCGAAAATCGACGAATCCCGGGTTCATGAAATTCTGAACGATAAAAATCTTATTTTTTGAAAAATCGTCCGTTATGCACTGTTCGGATAATAGGTTGCACAGGCATTGTGTGATTCCCAGGTGGTAACGCTGTAAACATAAACTGTCGTCGAGTCGAATGTTTGTCGAAGACCCTGCGCTATAAAAAGCGCCAGGTTTTCGGACGATGGGGGAAGATGGTCGCCGAATGCATCCAGATCGTTTAAAAAGCGGTGATCCAGCTGATCGATGATGCGTTTGACGTCCTGTTTGATTTCTCCGAAATCCACCAGCACGCCGGCCTCGTTCAGTTCTTGTCCTCGAATGCAAACCTCGACCTTCCAATTATGGCCATGGAGGTTTTCACATTTCTTGTCTACCATTTTCAGTTGATGCGCTGCCGCAAAATGTGAAACGACTTTGAGTTCAAACATCATCTTTCCTTGTCGACACGGGAACTACCTTCCGGCAGAACCGCCTTTTAGTATATTTTTTAACTTATTCGTGAACTTGCCTGCTTCCAGCTTATTAAATTCCCGCAGCAGTTCTTCCTGCTTCTTACTGAGATGGGTCGGGGTTTTGATATCGACCTGGATGATCTGATCGCCGCGTTTACCGTTTCTTAGAGATGGAATTCCTTCGCCGGGAAAACGGAACAACTCTCCGGGCTGCGTTCCTTTTGGAATTTTCAGAACTTTTTCCCCTGTTAATGTCGACACGGGTACTTCATCTCCGAGAGCCGCCTGAATGAATGAAAGGGGAATCGAACAGATCACATCCACATTGTTTCTTTGAAAAAATTCATGGGGCTGGATATGAATGAAAACATACAGATCTCCCGGAGGGCCATTGAAGGAACCGGCCTCACCCTCACCGGTCAGTCTGAGGCGGGAGCCGGTATCCACACCGGCGGGTATTTTTACGGAAACTTTTTTATGAATCAATACCTTGCCCGCACCATGGCATTCGTCGCAGGGAGAGGTAACAATCTGCCCCTGACCCCGACATGAGGGACAGGTGGTTCTGACCGTGAAAAACCCCTGGCTTCGGGAAACCTGGCCGGTCCCCTGACAGTGCCGGCAATTTTCCGGATAAGTCCCCGGCTTACAGGCACTGCCTTCACATTGCGGACAGGTGGCCGTTTTTTCAAGATCGATTTCCGATTCGGTTCCGAATGCGGCATCCATGAAACTCAGACGCATATCGTAGCGAAGATCGGAGCCTCTTTGGGTGCGGCTCTGGGATCGACCCGCACCGGAAAATCCGAAAAGATCCTCGAAAATTCCTCCAAAATTGGTAAAAATATCTTCAAAACCCCGAAAACCCGAAAACCCTGCGCCTTCAAGACCCTGGTGACCGTACTGATCATAAATCTGTCTTTTTTGAGGATCTTGAAGCACTTCATACGCTTCGGCCGCTTCTTTGAATTTCTCTTCGGCTGCCTTGTTACCGGGATTTTTATCCGGATGATATTTGAGAGCCTGTTTTCGATAGGCCGATTTCAGCTCGCTTTCTGTGGCATCTCGATTGACGCCTAATATTTCGTAATAGTCCCGCTTGATCGTCATGGCGTATCCGGAAGAATAAGTTAAATAGAAATCATGGTTCTTGACCGCTCAATACACAATAATTGCTAAACTTAATGCAATAATCGGTGTTGTCAACCCACGAAAGGCCGCCGGAGTACGGTATCTTTTTTCCAGCATTCATCATCTCGACAGGAATATTCGATGTTGTAATGCAAGCCTCTGCTTTCTTTTCGGTGCATAGCACATGTAATGATCAATTCGGCAACCATGGCAATGTTTCGCAGTTCGATCAAATCTGCAGACACTTTAAAATCCCAGTAATATTCCTGAATTTCATTCTGAATGATTTCGATTCGACGCCTTGCCCGGTTCAATCGTTTGTCTGAACGAACGATTCCCACGTAATTCCACATAAATCGGCGAATCTCATCCCAGTTTTGCGTGACCATGATCAGTTCATCCCCATGCGTCGTTCCCACCTCATCCCAGTCGGGTGCTTCGGGTGTTGCACTGAAATCCATGGTTTGAATATCTTTTACTGCCTGTTCAGCAGCGGAATCTGCATATACCAGTGCTTCTATCAGAGAATTGCTGGCAAGACGGTTGGCCCCATGAAGACCGGTACTGGCGGTCTCGCCGATGGCATAAAGGCGGTGAATATCTGTACGGCCGCACATATCCGTGGAAACACCACCGCACATATAATGGGCGGCAGGAACCACGGGAATGGGACCGGCTGTCATATCCAGACCAAAGCTGAGGCATTTCCGATACAGATTCGGAAATCGTGTTTTGATAAAATCAGGTTTTTTATGGGAAATATCCAGAAACACCGAATCATCACCACTTTTTTTCAATTCGGTGTCAATGGCACGAGCAACCACATCCCGACAGGCCAAATCTTTTTGTGGATCATATTTCTCCATGAAAGCATGTCCGGCACTGTCGATCAGAACCCCGCCTTCGCCGCGGACCGCTTCGGAAATCAGGAAATTCTTGGCGTCCGGATGATACAGGCAGGTCGGGTGAAATTGAACGAATTCCAGATTGGCAACCGTGGCACCCGCCCGGTACCCCATGGCAATGCCGTCTCCGGTGGCGATATCGGGATTACTGGTATACAGATAGACTTTGCCAGCGCCTCCGGTTGCCAGAAGGGTAATTTTGGCCTCAAAGGTATGTACCTGCTGCGTGAAACGATCCAGAACATAGGCCCCGCAACAGAATGCCTCATGGGTTGTTGTCACAAGCCCCCGTTTCATCCGGGTGGAACAGGTAATCAAGTCTATGGCGATATGATTTTCAACGACACGGATACGATCGTGTTCCCGGACATGTGCCACCAGAACTTTTTCCAACTCCAGCCCGGTCATATCCTGTGCATGGACAATCCGTTTCTGAGAATGTCCTCCTTCGCGACCAAGATCGAAATCCAGTTGTCCCTGAGTTCGCTGCTCCTCTTTGAGATTGAATCCAACCCCCAGATCGATGAGTTCCCGTATCCGGTCCGGACCGGATTTTACCACTTTTTCGACAACTTCCCGATTGCAGAGCCCATCTCCGGAAGCAAGGGTGTCCTGAATATGAAGATCGAAAGAATCGACTTTGCTGAAAACAGAGGCGATCCCCCCCTGCGCCTGCGTGGTATTGCTGTCCATGATACCTTTTTTGGTTATCAACACCACGTCTCCAAAATCGGCAACCTTCAGGGCAAAGGTCAACCCTGCCACCCCACTGCCAATCACTAAAAAATCGGTTTGAATTTTCACAAAAATCCCTTTTATTGTTTCATCTATATACACATTCAGAAAATTCATTTCGCAAGGCAGCAGGGAGGAGATTATACTGTAGTATATCTCCGACCGATAGCGCCGTGATAGCGATATCAGCGAATCAATGAATAAGAACGCTTCCTTTTGGCGATCAATCCGATCACAAATCCGATCAGAAGTACACCGCTGCCTGCCAGAAACCATTTGAAATTCTGATCGAAACTGGCTTTCCCGATATCTCCTTCGAGGTTTTCGATTTGCTTGCTCTGATCGGCGATCTTGGCCAGCGCCTCTTCATAATCGGCCCGGAGTTTGACAACATCCTGAGAATCCTTTTTCAATGTCTGATAACTATCGTTGAGTGTTTGAAACTGCTTGCTGCAATTCTGGTGGTCTGTGACAAGTTTCTCGTTTTCTTCTTTCAACTTGCGGTAATCTTCATGGGGTGCCCCGGACTGGGCAAGCAGATCGGCATATTTTTTTTCCAGCACCTTGAGCGCCACGGAACTTGGCATCTGAGTCGACAGAAAACGGCTGAGAACCCATCCTTCCTTTTCATCCGACAGCTTGATTTTTGTCCATTCATCTCCATACTGGATGACATTCACCTGATCTCCCGAAGTCAGGATGCTGACAATTTTTTTATCATTTCCCGGATCTCTGCGAACCGTAAGTTTGATATTTTCTGAAACATACACCGGTTCGGCCCACGCAGCCGCGGCCGTCAACATTATCCAGCACCCGATCACAATCAAACGATTCATGGATAGCGGTCTCCGAAGTTGAGGTTACCCAGAAGAAGGGTTTATACGGCATCATTCATATTTATATATATTGAGTTGAATGCCCTTGTTCTGTCAATAATTTCTTTTCAAATTGACAGGGGTGTGATATTTTTGAAAATTCTAAAATTAAATGGGCGGATTCACACCACTGTCGACTTATAACGATACCGATTTGGGTGACTGGCAATGATCGTTTTTGATTTAATGTGCTTGCAGGGCCATAAGTTCGAAGGCTGGTTCGACGACGGTAAGGCATTCGAAGATCAGAAAGTCAGCGGATTGTTGACCTGTCCAGTATGCAACAATGCAGACATTTCAAAAATTCCGACGGCGTTTTCCATTAAATCATCTCAACCGGCGCAAACGCCCGCCCTTCCCCAGAAAGAACTGGCTAAACTCGAAAAAACACTGGCTGCATTCATTGAAAATAAGTTCGATAATGTGGGCGCCCAGTTCGCTACAGAAGCATTGAAAATTCATTACGGTGTCAGCGAACCCCGGAACATCAGAGGAACCAGCACACTGGAAGAAGAAAAAACGCTCAAAGAAGAAGGTATCACGTTTATCAAAATCCCTGTCGTTTCAGAAGACAGTTGACAGAACACTGAGGTGATTTCCAGTAATGAGTATACCATTTTTCTCATTCGTCACAAGCACCACATACTCGGCACGCTATCATCGGGCAGGGTGGCGATATTTTTCCCACCATCGCATTGCAGTATTCCTTTTCCAGAAATTTTTTTCTCACCCCGTTGTCGATGTGATCCCATGGCAGCATTTCTTCCAGAGACCGCTGCCGATGAATGTAAAATGAAAGAGAGAAATCCGGTGCTTCTCTGAAAGTTTTTTTCCAATCGCCCTGATTCCTGCAAGCACGGATCAAGAGTTCCGACACCCTTCGGTCTCCCCTAGACAACAACGCCTGAACAGCGGCCTCCTTGAGACTGTTTGTTTCAACCCTGATATTGGGAATATGTTTCAGGCCGCGGCTGATTACGCTCAGTTTTTTTTTCAGGTTGGGGATCGTATCCATTGCCGCCCATTGGAAAGGTGTCGCCGGCTTGGGAATGAATGCATTGACGCTGACAGATATTTCACCGATCCGGCCCTGTATTCTGCTGCTTTCCAAAAATATGGCCTTGATTTTCAGGCATAGGGTAACAATGGCTTCGACATCTTCAACTGTTTCAGTCGGCAACCCCACCATGAAATAGAGTTTCAAATTCGGAATCCCGGATGTCACCAGCAATCCAACGGCATTGAGAATTTGAGATTCCGTCATCCCCTTGTTGATTACCCGACGCATCCTTTCCGATCCGGCATCCGGAGCGATGGTAGCCGTTTTGACCTGGCTGAACGCCAGAGATGATATCAATTCCGCTGTCAGGGCATCTGCACGAAGCGAACTGAAAGACAACTGAACCCCAATTTCTTTTGCCTGATTACAGAGAGCGCTCAGGTCCGGATGATCCGATACGGCTGCACCGACAAGACCTATCTTTGTAGACATTTGAGCCCCTTTTCGTATGCACTCCTGTAAAAGGGACTTGGGCCTGAAACGTGGGGGACGGTAAATGAAACCTGCTGAACAAAATCGGCAACCATGGGGACACCCCCTGCCGACTTCGATCAAACATGTATTCCCAAATGACGAGTTCGGTGTGATGATCACACTCTGGGTGGGTACATCATCAAGGTGGGGAACATGAACGCGGGAGATTTTTCGAGGGAAATCCGCTGCTGGAATCAGTGATTCAAGAATACCTTCAGGAGAATAATGCGCCTCATAGAAAGCAGGAACATACGCACCGGGAACCTGAAGTGCCAGAGCCGTCAGAAGTTCACTGCGGTTTGAATGAGTTTCGACATAGTCGATAAAACGCGGAAGCAGACATTCCGCTTCTCCAAGCAGAAAACAATCGATAAAATGCGCAATAGGCTCTGGATTGATAAAACATGCAACCCCGCCAGCGATGACAAGCGGATAATCATCGGATCTGTGGGAAGTCAGCAACGGGATTTTAGAATCGGAAAGAATACGCAGCAGGTTCAGATAGTCATTTTCAAATGAAATCGAGAAAGCGATAATATCGAATGCTCCAATATAGCTGCCGGTTTCCAGTGAAACAGCGGGCCCAGGCGATTCTGGAAGAAATGCCCTTTCACATACCACGGATTCTATACGGTTCAACAGAGAATAAACGGTTTGGAATCCCAGATTGGGAAGCCCCACGGCGTAGTGATTGGGAAAAACCAGCACGACGCTGGTTTTTCCCTTCCACATTTTTCGAATTGCCCCGGTTTCTTGATCAGCATGTCGGTGAAGGCTTCGTTCTCTGCTTTGCCCCAAACGCTAATCCGCCTTTCTTCGAAGAAATGTGGGAACATCCAGGTCATATTCATCCTGGGGATTGAGTTTGAAAACCGGATCAGCATCCGGTACCGCCGCTTCCTCCACCTTGTTCTGCTTGCGGATAAACGCCGGTTCTTCATAATCGACGACATTGTCCACGTCCGCCGGCGTAATATCTCTGAGCCTTCCTCGGAGAGCGGTCAATTTCCGCCGTCCCGAAAGCATTTCAGCACTGGATCCGATTCCTGTTGCAATGACGGTGACCCGCATTTCATCACCAAGGTTGTCATCGAAAATCTGCCCCCAGATGATTTCTGCATCGTCTCCCACTTCCTTATGAATCCGATCCGAAGCTTCCGTCATTTCATCAAGGGTAATTTCACGCGTACTGGTAATATTCATCAGAACACCCTTGGCACCGGATATGGACATATCCTCCAGCAAGGGATGTTGAATGGCCCTTTCGGCTGCTTCGATGGCACGGTTTTCACCGCTGGCAATACCTATGCCCATTAAGGCCATACCGGATTTGGACATGGTGTTTCGAACATCGGCAAAGTCCAGATTGACATACCCGGGCATGAAAATCAGATCGGTGATGCCTTTGACCGAGTTCAGCAGAATCTCATCCGCTTTTTTAAACATGTCGATGAGTTTTGCATTTTTCGAAGCCAGCCCTCTCAATCGGTCGTTGGGTATCGTAATCACCGTATCCGCCACCTGACGCAGTGATTCGATTCCTTCATCCGCACACCGGGAACGTTTTTTTCCTTCAAACGAAAACGGCTTGGTGACGACCGCAACCGTTAGAATATCCATTTCCTTGCAGATATCTGCAATGACCGGGGCTGCCCCCGTACCGGTTCCGCCGCCAAAACCGGCTGTTATAAATACCATATTGCTTCCCGCCAACGCATTTCGAATGGCTTCGGTATTTTCCAGCGCGGCTTCCCTCCCGATCTGGGAACTGGCACCGGCACCCAACCCCTTGGTCAATTCTTCTCCAAGCTGAAGTTTAATCTGGGCCTTGGAGTTATTGAGTGCCTGCACATCCGTATTGGCTACGATAAAAGTAACCCCCTGAAGATTGGATTCGATCATATTGTTTATGGCATTTCCACCGGCACCGCCGACACCCACCACTTTTATGATAGCCTGTTTTTCGGTATCTACATAACTAAAAGACATACATCACCCCCTTGACCTTTAGGACAACTTCTATAACGGACATATCGTATCTTTTATCATCAAATTACATCCTTGAACCATTTTTTCATGCGGTTCATGATTCGGTCGAATATGTTTTTATCCCGAATTCTGAACTTCCGGGTTTGGTGATGCCTGGCACCATACAGCACCAGCCCCACACCGGTTGCATACATGGGATTGTTGACGACATCCACCAGACCACTGATTCCCATTGGTCTGCCGATTCGGGTCGGCAGACTGAATACCAATTCTGCGGTTTCAATCGCACCTTCCAGCATCGACGACCCCCCGGTGATGACAACACCGGATGTAATAAAATTTTCCATTCCCGCCCGATATATCTCCCGTTTGATGAGGGAAAATATTTCCTCCATTCGGGGTTCGAGAATCTCGGCTAAAATCTGTCTTGGGAGACTTCTGGACCGTCTTCCCCCCATCCCGGGAACTTCAACCACTTCATCCGGACTGATATTGCCGGTAACACAGGTTCCGAATTTCTTTTTGATAGCCTCGGCTTCCGTCAGAGGAGCACGCAGGCCCACGGCAATATCGTTGGTCAGATTGTTTCCTCCCAGGGAAAGCACAAAAGTGTGTCGGATGTTTTTTCCGGAAAAAATCGCCAGATCCGTCGTTCCTCCGCCGATATCCAACAGGGCTGTCCCCAGTTCTTTTTCTTCATCGGCCAGAACGGCTTCGCCGGATGCCAGCGACTCCAGCACGATATCGAACACATCGAGGCCTGCACGATTGGCACATTTGACAATATTGTGAGCCGATGTTACAGCACCGGTAACGATGTGAATCTTGACCTCGAGCCGGACACCCGCCATACCGACCGGATTTTGAATCCCTGTCTGGTCATCCACGATGAATTCCTGAGGCAGCACATGAATCACTTCCCGGTCCATCGGAATGGCAACCGCTCTGGCTGCATCGATCACCCTTTCCACATCGTTCTGACAGACTTCCGGCCCCTTAATGGCAATAATTCCCCGACTGTTGAAGCCGGTGATATGGCCTCCGGCAATACCGGCATACACCGATGTGATTTCGCAGCCGGCCATCAGTTCAGCCTCCTCGACTGCTTTCTTGATTGACTCGACGGTCGCCTCGATATTGACGACAACCCCCCTTCTCAGGCCAACCGAAGGATGCGAGCCGATTCCGATAATATTGATCTCGTTTCCGGAAACTTCCCCGACAACTGCACAAATCTTGGTTGTTCCGATATCGAGACCAACAATTATGTCCTGCTGCTTCGGCATGTCATATCTCCTTGCGGCCGTCTGAACGCGGCTCGGGATTGAGCGGACTGATCACGACTCGATTCATCTGACGCAGATCGATCCATTCGATTCCCTGAATAAGCTTATTGATTTTAAAGTATGCAATTATTTTTTCCAGTCTCACAAATTTCTCCGAAAAATCCTGATAACCAACTTTAACGGCATTGACATTGAAAGCCTGAAAGGGTCCTGCAGAAAATATCGTAATGCCTTCTTCTTTATCGAGGTGAATGGTACGAACCGGCAGGCGGGCCAGGAAACAGGTCGGATTTCGTCTCATTTCCAACAAAGACAATACTGCTTCATAATGGGTACTTCTGTGAAGATCGTCATACTCCATATCCGTGAAATCGACACCTTCAACAATGGGCAAGTCAACGGAATCCGCATCTGAAACCTCCTTGAAGATCCGTCCTTCCTGATTGATCAGAAATTTTCTACCCATATCTAAAATGGCCAGCGGCTGATGTTCCTTGACGGCAATCGTCAATTTTCCAGGAATATCCCGAGTTATTTCAGCCTCGGCAATCCAGGGATGAGACAACAGGTATTTCCTGGCAAGAGGAAGGTTGACTAGAAGGACATTGGTATCGGACTTAATTCGGGCAGCGTCTAAAACATCTTGTACGTTGAGCCTATTGTTTCCCGTAACATTTAAAGAGATTGCTTTAAAATATGGACTTTGCAACATAATATCATGGCAGAAGACGAAAAACAAACTCATTAATGCGATTCCCAGTATCCCGGCCAGTCCATTCAAACAAGAACGCCGAAAACGGGCTCTTTTCATCCGTCGAATCGCTGAATCCCTTTTGTATCGGTTCCGCCTCAGCACATCAATTTCCGATCACGATCACTTCCGGTTCAAGATTCACCTTGAATTTTTTAAAAACGATATCCTGCACGATTCCCATGAGAGCCAAAATATCAGATGCCGATGCCGATCCCGTGTTGACGATAAAATTGGCATGTTTCAACGATACTTCCGCACCTCCGATTCTACGTCCCTTCAGCCCACTGCGATCAATCAATTCGCCGGCCGGCTTATCGGCCGGCGGGTTTTTGAAAATGCAGCCGGCACTTGGCGGTTGCACCGGCTGGCAATGTCTGCGATGCCTCAGAATGTCTCTGGCCTCCTGCTTCAGCACGATGAAATGGCCCCTGAAAAGAGAAAAGCACCCAGAAACGATAATGGGTTCGCAAAAATTATTTTTTGCGTCTGCCGGCAGCGGGATCAATAGTTTTCGATAGGAAAATCGCAGTGCGCTTCTCTCGATTGTTTCCATCCGACCATTCGGATATACGACAGTTATTGACGTCAGAACATCCGCCATCGATCCCAGGGCAGTTCCGGCGTTCATTCGAATGCCTCCTCCTACGGTGCCCGGAATTCCCAGCGCGAAATTCATCCCTTTCAACCCTTTTCGAATGGCACGGCTGCATAAAAGCCGCAAACCGGTTCCAGCCCAGACCCTTACCCTTGCCTGAGACATCTCGTCATTCTCGATTGACATATCCGACAGACACGGCTTCATGCGGATAACAACCCCGGAAATCCCTGCATCCGTTACGATGAGATTGGTTCCGCCACCAATGATACGGTAGGGAATTTCCCTGTCCGCAAGCCCCGAAACCAGAGCAACCAGCTCGTCGGCCGTCTTGACTTCGACAAAAGCGTCGGCCGGCCCGCCCACACGAAACGACGTATGAAGAGACATCTGTTCATCAAACCGAACCCGACCGGAGGCCATGTGAGTCAACCAATTTCTGGCTTCAGCATCGAGAAAAGCGTTACTCATCGATGTCAATTATCCGCCGCCAACTGTTTCAGAACCCCTTCCCCTACTTTCCAGACATCTCCCGCCCCCAGCGTCAACAGGACATCTCCAGGTTTGAGAATCGATTTCAGGTGAGCCGGTGCCATCAGCAGATTCTCCAGATAGAGGACATTCTTATGTCCACGGGATCGAATGCGCTCACACAAGGACAATGCGCTCACCCCTTCGATTCTCTTTTCACAGGCCGCATATATCGGCAGGACCGCCAGAACATCGCTCTGATAAAACGCACGGGTAAAGTCATCGAAAAGCGCCAGCGTCCGGGTGTAGCGATGGGGTTGAAAGACGATCACTTTTCGACGATCCGGCCAGCAATTTTTAAGGGCGTCCAGCGTACTGCGAATTTCTGTGGGATGATGTCCATAATCATCCACCACGGTGATCCCTCCGGCTTCACCCTTGACTTCAAGGCGGCGTTGAACCCCTTGAAGGGTTTGCAATGCGGTTTGAATCTTTTCGAAAGGAATGCTCAGTTCAAGGCCGACAGCAATACTGGCAGTAGCATTGTAAACATTGTGAAGTCCCGGAAGATTCAATAAAATATCTCCCAGAAATCTGCCTCGGTAATCGATGCTGAAACGGCTTTTCATGCCTTGAAAAACCACATTTCTGGCCTGGTAGTCCGCCTGTGTACTCATGCCGTAAGTGGTAAACCGCTTTTTGATATCGGGAATCAGATCCTGAATCGGCTCATTGTCCAGACAAAGAACATCCAGCCCGTAAAAAGGAATCCGATCGATGAACGCCAGGAATACCGATTTGATATGATCCATATCCTTATAGAAGTCCAAATGTTCCCGATCGATATTCGTAATCACGGCAATGGTCGGAGAATACTTCAAAAAAGAACCGTCACTTTCATCGGCTTCGGCAACAATAAAGTCTCCTTTACCCAGAACCGCATTCGAACCGACACTTTTCAGCCTGCCGCCGATCACAACAGTCGGATCCATCCCCCCCTGGGCCAGTACCGATGAGACGATCGACGTGGTCGTGGTTTTGCCGTGTGCCCCGGCAACCGCCACGCTGAATTTCAGACGCATCAATTCCGCCAGCATTTCTGCACGGGGAATGATGGGAATCGACTCTTTCCGGGCAGCCATCACCTCCGGATTGTCGGCACTGATGGCCGATGAAATCACCACGACATCGGACCCCTGAATCTGTTCAGCGGCATGGCCTTTGTAGACCGTACCCCCCAGTCTTTTTAAATTTTCCGTAATTTCCGATGAGACATCATCTGAACCGGAAACCTGGTACCCGATATTGAGAAGCAGCTCGGCAATGCCGCTCATGCCGATGCCGCCGATGCCGACAAAATGAATATGGTATGATTTCTGATACATGTGATCACATATTTTGAAAAGGTAAAGGAAGTGTTTCAGTAATATCGCAACGTTTTTCTACAAGGGCATAACTGTCTTCAACAATAGTTTCAGCCGCAAAAGGATTTCCCAGATTTCGCGACCATAAAGCCATTTGACTCAGCACTTCCGGATTCGACGCCAGCCAGCGGATTCGTTCCGCCAGAACGTTTCCGGTCAGACCGTTCTCCAGAATCATCTCGGCCGCTTGCGACTGAACTATACTGCGCGCATTCAATTCCTGATGATTGTCGGATGCATAAGGAAAGGGAATCAGGATTGCGGGTTTGCCCAGTGCCGTAATCTCAGCGACCGTTGTTGCCCCGGACCTGCAGATCATCACATCCGCCTGTTGATAACACTTTGTCATATCACGAAAAAATGCCTGGACGGTACCAGAAATTCCATTACGGCGATAGGCATCCTGAACCATTTCCAAATCCGCTGCACCGGTCTGATGAATAAAATGGTAACCGTCCGATTTCAACAGGGGAAGCGCCTCCATCATTGCCAGGTTGATGGCATGCGCGCCCTGACTGCCCCCCACAATTCCAACTGTAAACGGCCGTTGTCCTGATCCGGCACATCTTCCGGAATCACCGAACTGAACAGCACACTTCCGAATATCTTTTCGAACCGGATTTCCGGAAAAACGGATTTTCGATGATCGGCTATTGAATCGGGTGTTCGGAAAAGAGACATGAACCCTTGCCGCCAGCGGAAAAAGCACGCGATTCGTAATTCCCGGCAGAATGTTCTGCTCGTGAAGTACGATGGGAATACAAAGCACCCATGCTACAAGAATCAAGGGCCCGGAAGCATAGCTGCCGACACCGACAACCAAATCCGGATTGAAGGCGGAAAGTATCTTGAAAGCTTCCATCATCCCTTTGGGAAACCGGATCAGCGCTCGGAGCTGATGTCGAAACCCTTTACCCTTGATTCCTTCTGCAGTAATGCATGCCAGCCTGAACCCATGTTCGGCCAGCACCGACCTCTCGAATTCCTTGCCCGTACTGACAAACAGAAGTTCATTTTCGGGATTTTTCTCCAGAAAAGCTTCCGCCATGGCGATTGCCGGAAACAAATGCCCGCCGGTGCCACCGCCTGCCATCACAATCCGCAGTTTTTTCGATGGAATATCTATTTTTTTTGCAGTCGTGACGGTCATGTCTTTCCCGATCCGATGTTCATCAGAATGCCGATGGAAATCATACTGACCAGAAGTGAGGTGCCGCCATAACTGAGAAACGGCAGCGGTAATCCTTTGGTTGGAACCAACCCCAGCGAAACACCCAGGTTGATGCAGACCTGAAGCCCTATGGCAGCCGTAATTCCCAAAGCCAGATAGGCCCCAAAAAGATCATATGTATTCTTGGCGATACTCAACCCGCTCCACAGGATCAGCAGATATAAAAAAAGCACGCACAACACCCCGACCAATCCCAGCTCTTCCCCGATAACGGAAAATATGAAATCCGTATGCGGCTCCGGCAGATAGAATAGCTTTTGAAGCCCTTTGCCGACCCCTGTTCCCCATACGCCTCCTGTACCGAAAGCCATCAGTGAGTGAACGATCTGATACGCTTGATCCGAAGCATGCTCCCAGGGATGCAGAAACGCCAGCCAGCGTTCCGTTCGATATGCCGCACTCATCATGTAGACATAGGCAAATGGAAACAGGGCACCCACCGATGTCAGCAGATAGGTTACCCGGACACCGGCAACAAACATCATGACCCAGGTAATGGCAGCCAGAATGACGACGGAACCAAAATCGGGCTGCAGGGCGATGAGTCCGGCAACAAGCCCCAGAAAGAATACATGGGGAACGAATCCAACCAGGAATGTCTGAATATGATCATGTTTTTTGGTAAGGGAATAGGCCATAAAAATGACCAGCGCCATCCGCGCAAATTCCGAAGGCTGGAATCTGAACCCCGCAATCAGCATCCATCGTTTTGCACCGTTGACTTTAACGCCGAGACCGGTAAATTTGACAGCCAGAAGCAGTCCGATTGCAACGATCAGAAACAGATAAGCATATTTCTGGTAGAGTTCATAGGGTATCTTTCGAAATACCAGCATGGCAATCAACCCCAGAGCGGCAACGATGGTCTGTTTGATTAGATAATACAGATCATTGTTATATTTTTTGATGGCGATCGCGGAGCTGGCACTGTACACCATGACAATGCCAATCCCGACCAGAACCAGCATCGGAAAAAACAGCTTGAAGTCATAGCTGAACTTTCGAGGTGCCCGCCACTTGACTGGTGTCTGCGTTGTGATCACAGCTTCAATACCTCATGTTTAAAAACATCCCCTCTATGGGCATAACTCGTGAACATGTCAAAACTGGCACAGGCAGGTGACAGCAGGACAACATCACCCGATACCGCAATGCGATGAGCAGCACTGACCGCATCGGCCATCGAGGCAACCCGCTCGACAGACACATGATGCCCCAGTGCTTCGGCAATGAGATCGCTCGCTTCTCCGAGGAGGATCAGATGTTTCACATGATTCCGAATGCCGTTTTCCAGAGTGCGATAGCCCCCCCCCTTGTCACGACCGCCCATAATCAGAACAACCGGCTCATGAAAAGCATCCAGCGCCCGATTGACTGCATCCACATTGGTCGCCTTTGAATCATCTACATAGGTTACACCACGATGTTTCCGAACGAATTCGATCCGGTGAGACAGTCCTTTGAAGCGATTCAATGCCGTCTGAATATCCTGGATCCCCCCCCCTGCAGCCATGGCTGCCATGGCCGCCGCACTGATATTTTCCCGATTATGCCCTCCATAGAGACGGGATTCATGAATATCCAGATAAACGGACAACGGATCAGCGGCCGTCTCTGATGCTTTCCGGTACGGACTGGACATAAAATGAAACGTCATATTGGTTTCACCTATCCGGGCGCCTTCTTCCAGACTGTCTGAACCATTGAACACCCATTTCCGGCTGTGAATCCGGCTGGTTTCAGACAGAACCCATGAATCGGCACCATTGAAGATGGCAATATCTTCCGCTGTCTGGTTTTGAAATATCCTGCCTTTTGAGGCGGCATACCCGGCCATATCTGGATACCTGTCCAGATGATCCGGTGTAATATTGAGCAAGATACCGATATCGGGCCGAAATGTTTCAATGGTATCGAGCTGGAAACTGCTGATCTCCAGCACAATCCAGTCCGCTTTTTCTTCCCGGTCCACAAAGCCGATCAGTGGATTGCCGATATTTCCGCCGACAAAAACCTGCATACCGCATTGATTCAGCATATCGCCCAACAGGGATGTGGTCGTGGTTTTTCCGTTGGTTCCGGTAATGGCGATAATTGGATATCGGACAAATCGGAAGGCCAGCTCGATCTCCCCGATCACGGGAACACCTTTCTGCCGGGCTGCCTGCAGAAATTCATGGGTATGCGGCACGCCAGGACTTAAAACGATCAAATCCGACGATTCAAAGCTTTCTCGACAATGTCCACCAAGCTCGGTTCGAATTCCCAAGCAATGAAGTTCCTGATTGCATGCTGCCAGTTCCTTTTCGGAAGCCATATCGGTAACGGTAACCACCGCTCCTCGATGGTGCAGGAACCGTGCAGTAGCCAGGCCAGTCATGCCCATCCCGACAACCAGCACATTTTTTCGATTCAGATGCATGACACCATCCGTTATCTCAGCTTCAAAGTGCTGATGGCTATCAGTGCCAGCGCAATGGAAATGATCCAGAATCGAACGATCACCTTGGGCTCCGGCCAGCCTTTTAATTCAAAATGGTGATGAAGTGGCGCCATTCGGAATATCCGTCGGCCATGGGTCAACTTGAAATACCCTACCTGAAAAATGACGGACAGCGCCTCGATCACAAAAAGGCCTCCCACGAGTATCAGCAACAGTTCCTGCTTGGTAATAATGGCAACGGTTCCCAGTGCCCCGCCAAGCGATAAGGAGCCCACATCTCCCATGAAGACCTGAGCCGGGTAGGCGTTGAACCATAAAAACCCCAACCCCGCACCGGCCAGAGCACCGCAGAAAACAGTCAGTTCACCGCTGCCGGCAACATGCGTGATCTGAAGATAATCGGCAATTCGAACATGTCCGGCAACATAACAGAATATCATATACGTCACAGCCGCGATAATGGTGGGGCCGATGGCAAGTCCATCGAGGCCGTCCGTCAGATTCACCGCATTGGAAGTGCCGACAATGACAAAGATGGCAAAAACGATATATCCCCAACCGAAATCCGGAGAAAAATTCTTGAAAAACGGAAAGGTAACTTCGGTTGAAAACGCTGGATACTGGTACAAAAAGGCACCGGCAGCCAGAGCGATCACGGTTTGAAGCAGAAATTTATTTCGTGCGCTCAAGCCCATGCTTTGTTTTTTGACCTGCATGAGATAATCATCGGCGAATCCAATCAGACCAAACCCTGCGGTCACTCCCAGCACCACCCAGATATAGACGTTTTTCAAATTGGCCCAGAGAATGGTGGATGACAGAATGGCCACCAGCATCAAGGCACCTCCCATGGTGGGCGTTCCGGCTTTTTTCAGGTGAGTCTTCGGTCCATCTTCACGGATATACTGACCAATCTGAAGATAACTCAATTTTTTGATGGCCCACGGCCCCAGAACAAAACAGATCAGAAAAGCCGTCAGGCTGGCATAGATCGTTCGGAACGTAATATACCGAAAGACATTGAAAACTGAAAATGTCGTATGAAGTGGAAAAAGCAGCAGATACAGCATAAGGTAGTGTCTTTGAGAGGTTAGTATGAACGGTTGGTGTTCGGAACCGGGTTGTCGACACATCCCGCCCAGTTTGCAATGTCGTGAAGAATTTTTTCCATACCCATGGATCTGGAACCTTTGATCAGAACCCAGTCCCCTTTGTTGAGACTGCTCTTGAGACGTGTACAAATAGCTTCCTTATCACCGATAAAAATCCGATCGAAGCTCATTCCCTTTTCTGCGGCTCCCCGGGCAACATCTTCAGCGAATCTGCCGGTTGCAAACAGGGCGGCCATGCCGGAAATCTGCACGAGTTCTCCGACTTTTCGGTGCAATGCAGCGGATTCCTTACCCAGTTCCAACATATCTCCGATCACCAGAATGCCCCGATGTTCACCCTTTATTTTCTCGATTGTCTGAATGGCAGCCCCCATCGAACCAGGATTGGCGTTGTATGTATCATCCACCAGATGAATTTGTTTCCTGGTTTCAATCACGTTCATCCGACCTTTGACAGGTTTGAACCCTTCCAGAGCCGCTTTGATTTCATGTCCGGCAAGACCCAGAACAGAACCGACCGTTGCCGCCGCCAGTGCGTTGGTTGCCATGAATGCACCGGCTACAGGCAGACAGATTTCGACTGTTTCTTCCGGAATATCCAGAATAAATGATGTGCCGGTAGCGCTGGTTTCTACCTGCCTGGCCCGAACCTGAGCACCGGGATTCAATCCAAAAAAAACGACAGGAACGGTAAGTTTCCGGGAAAGTTCGACCAGCCGGGGATCATCCATATTCAGAATCGCCCGGCCTTGAGCGTGTAAATGCGAAAAAATCTCCGCCTTTGCCTGCAGGATACCATCCGGAGAAACAAAATTTTGAAGATGCGCCGTACCGACCATGGTAATCACGCCGAGATTCGGCTGACATATCTCGGACAACCGGCCAATCTCTCCGGAATGATTCATTCCCATCTCAAGAACCGCCCATTCATGCTGTCTTTCCATTTTCAGCAACGTCAAGGGAAGACCGATATGGTTGTTGAAATTGCCGGCTGTGGAAAGCACATTGAATCGTCGGCCGAGGATATCCGAAGTCATGCTGCGGGTGGTCGTTTTACCGTTCGAGCCGGTAATCGCCACAACCGATACGGAAAAACGGCGTTTGTGATAAGCCGCCATATCTCCTAAAGCACGCGTTGTATCCCGAACCCCGACACATACAATCCCATGTTGCCGCCATTCTTCAATCGGCAGGCAACCGATCGAAAGCAAGTCGATGAGAACGCCCTGAACACCACAATTGACCACTTCGGCACAGAATCGATGACCATCATGGGTTTCCCCGCGAATGGCGACAAAAAACTCCGAAACGGACATCTTTCTAGAATCAATAGCGATTCCTGAAAAGCGGATATTCCGGTTTCCGCATATCCACTCCCCGGCAGTGGCTAAAAGAATGTCATCCGTCGTCCATTCCATAAAAAATCCACATCACTTTTTTTTCCAATGATGTTCTCGAAATCTCGGTTTATCAATCAACTCCAGTGCTTGCTTAGCGATGAGCCTGTCATCGAATGGAATCGTCCGGTTTCCCGTAATCTGATAAGCTTCATGACCTTTTCCGGCTATCAGGATCATGTCCCAGTGTCGGGAGATGCGGATCGCCGTTTCAATGGCCCGGGCACGATCCGGTTCAATGATATAGCCTTTGGTTGACGGGGAAATGATGGTCGTATCTATTTCAATTGGGGACAAACCCTGTTTTCGAACGCCTGTCAGAATATCTTCGATGATAGCCACCGGGTCTTCGAACCGGGGATTGTCGGACGTAATGATACAGATGTTTGCCATGGAGGCTGCAATCTGACCCATGAGATGTCTTTTTTCCCTGTCCCTGTTTCCGCCACAACCAAACACACAAATGATTCGATCGGTCGTCAGGGTTCTCAATGTTTCCAGCACATTTTCCAGAGCATCCGGGGTGTGGGCAAAATCAACGAAAACGAACCGATTCACCCCGTTTGGGATGGGTTGAAGCCTTCCCGGAATGAACTCCACAGATTCGATTCCGGATCGAATGACATTCAATGAAAGACCCAACGCCAGACTGGCACCGGTGGCGCAAAGCATATTTTCGACATTATACATCCCGATCAGCGGGGTTTCAAATTTGAACATGCCTTCAGGTGTTGAAACCACGCCTTCCATTCCGGTCTGATCCTGCCTGATGATTTCCGGCCATACATGGTAACCGTCTTCAAATCCGACACTCATAGCCAACGGAAATTCCTTGTACAGCAGCTTTCCCTGAGGATCGTTACAATTGATGATGGCAACGGCTTTGTCTTTTTTTGGCCCGTCAAACAGATGTTCGGTAAACAGCTTTTTCTTGCTTTGCCAGTAATTCTCCATTGTACCATGAAAATCCAGATGATCCTGAGTCAAATTCGTAAAAACCGCAACATCCATCCAGCAGACATCGATCCGGTTCAGAACAATGGCATGGGATGAAGCTTCCATCACCACATGGGTAACCCCGTCCGCCAACATTTCCGACAGGATGCGCTGAAGGTCCAAAGATTCCGGCGTTGTCATGGGTAAGTCAAAAACTTTTCCCCGATATCGGTAATTCAACGTACCGATGACGCCAACCGAGATGCCGGCCTGCAACAGAATTTTTTCAATGAGAAATGACGTTGTGGTTTTGCCGTTTGTACCGGTAACCGCAATGATTTTGAGTTGTTCGGATGGACTGCCATAAAACCGGCCGGCCAGCGCTGCCAGGGCTTTCCGGCTGTTTTCGACTTCGATATTCCAGACATTCAGGGCAACGGGTTTCTGACTGATGACCGCTGAAGCCCCCCGGGCAATTGCGCTGTCGATATAGTCATGGCCGTCGACCTTCAGTCCGGGAACCGCTACAAAGAGCCCACCAGGCTGAACTTCCCGAGAATCGATATGAAGCGAGCCGATCTCAGGATCCGGGTTCAGCGGAATCGGCAACGTGCATGGAACCGAGACCGATATGGAATCGGAAGACAGCGTCATCCCACGCACCTGTTGCCGGATAATGGATTCCAGTAAGTTAGACAGTTTCACCCTTTGCCCTCTTTATCCAACGCTACCATAATTCGGTTTGGAATGTTTTGTGGGGGAATATTCAGATATCCCAGCGTTTCAATCGCAATCCGTTTGAATGCCGGAGCGGCCACCGTTCCCCCATAATATCTTTTTTGCGGCTCATCGATAACGACCAAAATCACGGCTTCCGGATGATCGGCAGGAACAGCACCGATAAAAGATGACACATATTTTCCTCTGGCATATGCACCATTGATGATTTTCTGGGCAGTTCCCGTTTTTCCGCACACTGTATATCCTTCCAGCGCAGCATTCACACCGGTGCCGCCGGTCGTGATGACTTCCTTCATCATCTGCCGCACGGTGCGAGCCGTTTCCGTCGATATGACACGGCGCACGGGCGTCGGGTCGATTCTTCTGACAACTTGACCATTGGCGTCCGTAATCGCCTGCACCAGGTGGGGCTTCATCAGAATCCCGCCATTGGCAATGGCGGATGTGGCCGTGACCAGCTGAATCGCAGAAATCGAGACCCCCTGTCCGAAAGCAATGGTGCCAGCATCGATTTTGCGCCATTTGGTATACGGCGCCAGGACTCCGGGAGACTCACCCGCACAGTCGATCCCCGATTTTTCACCGAAACCGAAATTCCGAAGCGTCTTATAGAGTATTTCCGCCCCCACTGCCTGGCCGACTTTGATAGCACCGATATTGCTGGAATACTTGATGATTTCCTGAACCGTCAACATCCCGTATGAATGCGTATCATGAACCACATTGGTTCCAACCTGGTATGCTCCGTTTTCACAGTTGAAAACCGTGGTCGGTTTACATATCCCTGACTCGATGGCAGCCGCTATACTGAAAATCTTGAATGTAGACCCTGGTTCAAATGGATCTGTCAGCACGCGGTTCCTCAGATCCCCTTTGGGATAGTCCCTGAAAGTATTTGGATTGTAAGATGGGTAATGAGCAAGTGCCAAAATGCCGCCCGTTCTGGGATTCATGACAATGGCCATGCCGGATTTTCCGGAAAATCCCGTGACAGCCTCTTCCAGTGCCTTCTCCGTAATAAGCTGAATCGCCCCATCGATGGTCAGAACCAGGTTGTTCCCCAGAGCGTCCGTTGGAGAAGTTTTTTCCGATTCAAATCTTCGTCCCAACGCATCTTTGAGTACTTTGACCCGGTCTTCGGTTCCCTGAAGTTCTTTATTATAAAAATATTCGACACCTTCAATCCCTTTTCCATCCAGACCGCAGAAACCCACCACCTGTGCGCCCAGGCTTTTGTTCGGATAAAACCGACTGAATTCCGGTTTCAACACTATGCCGGGAAGCTTTAAATCCGCCAGCATTTTGGATTCTTTGGGCGTGATCTGACGCTTTATCCATACAAACGGTTTGGTTGAATAGAGATTGTTGATCAGCTCTCGCCGGTCTACACGAAATATATCCGTAAGGGCCTTGACGGTAGCACGAACATCCCGAATTTGTTTCGGATGGGCTCCTACGGAAACCACATCGATACTCACCGCCATTTTTCGATTGTTTGCGTCATAGATATTGCCGCGTTTAGCGGAAACCACATCCACTTTTTCATACTGATTCAGCGCTTTATCTGCCAACCATTCATTGAGAAAAACCTGGTAATATATGGCCTTTCCCACCATCAGAACGAACAGCACATACATCACGGCTCCCAGGATCCGAATTCGAAATCTCAGTATTTTGCTTTCATCTGCTTTCATGGTAGCACCATCATCTGTTCATGTGACGGAGGTTCCAATTTCATTTGCTGCCGGGCAATCGCGGAAATTCGTTCAGGTGATTTCAGCCGCGCAAGCTCTAGTACCAAACTGTTTTGAAGAACCGTCTGTTTTCGATTGGCATCAAGGTCTCTTGTCATTTCATACCCCAAACGGGTACACTGCACCCTGCACCATGTATAAAAAAGAAATTCGGATATAACCAGCACCAGAAGCACTATCCATATCCCAAGAAGATTCGTTTTCTGTTTTTTGGATGAATCACCCATCGTCATTTCAGCGTCTCTATTGGATTTATAAGAAAAACGCATGATCTTATGAACGATTCCTAAATCTTTTCCATGGCACGAAGCCGGGTGCTTCTGGCCATGGGATTTTGAAGAATTTCATTTTCAGTGGGCCGAATCGCTTTTGACGTGAGGATGCGGGCCCTGGGTGATTTTCGGCAAACACACTTCGGAAAGTCCGGAGGACAGACACACCGGGCCTGCAGATCACGCATGCATCGCTTGACCATTCGATCTTCAAGAGAATGAAAAGACAGCACGCAGAACCTCCCCCCTGGATTTAAGAAATCGACGGCCTGTTTCAAGATATCCTCAAGCCTTTCAATTTCATGATTCACTGCAATCCGAAGCGCCATAAACACCCGTGTAGCCGGATGAATTTTTGATTTATACCGAGCCGATGGGGGCATAGCGCCGCTGACGATCTCTGCCAGCTGAAGGCTGGTGGAAATGGTCTGTCGGCGACGTATTTCAACGATCTTCCGGGCAATCACCCGTGAATGACGCTCTTCCCCATATCGAAAAAAAAGATCTGCCAATTCTGATTCCTCAAGCTGATGAATCAGATATTCAGCCGTTATCTCGGATCGGACATCCATCCGCATATCCAGTGGTTCATCGGCTTTAAAACTGAATCCCCTGCCGCTTTGCGCAATCTGGTGATAGGATACTCCCAGATCCATCAGCATGCCGTCCACACCTGCAATATTCAACTGAGACAGAAAATCCGCTGTTTGAACGAAATTGCCATGGAACAAATGCACATTCTGACCAAAATCCTTCAAGACAATTTCAGCATGGCGTATGGCGTCCGCATCCTGATCGATGCCTATCAGCATGCCATCGGGAATCATTTTTTCACAAATATCCCTGGCATGCCCGCACCCGCCCAGCGTACAATCTACATAAATCTTTCCCGGCTGACAGTTCAGATAATAAGATACTTCCCGAGGCATTGCTGGAATATGATGGTAAGGCATGTGTTACAATCCTAATTTGGCAATCTCGTTTCTGACATCCTCCCTTTTCATATCCGCTTCCATCTTTAAATTCTCTGTATCCCAGGTTTCCCGCGACCAGATTTCAAAATGATCCAGAACACCGACCAACACGATTTCTTTATCCAAACCGGCATATTGCCTCAGACTAGGGGGAATCAGTATTCTTTCCTGCTTGTCACAGATACATTCGTATGCCCCACCGATAAACACCCTTCGAAATCTTCGCATGCTCTCGCTTTTTTCTACCAGAGACAAAAGCCTAGTTTCAATCTGATGCCATTCCGGAAGAGTATAGGCCACCAGTCCTCGATCCATCCCGGAAATCATCAGCGAATCACTCCCGCTGGCCTGAATGATATCCCGAAATCTGGCAGGAACGATAATTCTGCCTTTTCCGTCGATGGTATGGTAGCTGCTACCCCGGAACATCCCTTTTCCTCCACTTTCCTCCACCGGGTTCATACAATTATATTTTTATATTTGTGTCAAGAAAAATCCCATTTGGCTGATCGAATAACTTGATGTCATTAATGTAGAAATCCTCGGAACAAAAAAATGGAGATTTGTGGAAATATCAAAAAAGCAGCGACGCTGATTGTCTGTGACAATAATCAATGAAAATTTTTATGCAATAAACCGTTGCCACTGCCAATACGATATCTGTTTGGCATAGAACGAGGTGAAAGCGCCGAAAAAAAAGCTGTACAGAATCATGTGCAAACTGTATTTTATGAGAAGATATTTGTAGTATATCTCCGACCGATAACGCCGCGAAATTATTTTTCCGAATGTCTATAGAAATGCCGGAGGCTGCATTCGGACAATGATTGATCAATCTTCATGAGATGAGACATAATGATCGAAGACACCAACGATTTCTGGCAGAGCCATTCTCTGAAATACCTGGAGATGGCTTTTCGAGCTGATCGATGTGAGATACTTGCATCACCGGACGGCTATGGAAAAAAAACCGGCGATTGCGGTGATACGACAGAAATATTCCTGAAAACCTGTGGCGAAATCATCAAAACCGTCTCTTTTCATACCACTGGATGCATGAATACAACCGCGTGTGCAAATACGGCAGCCTTTTTCGCCGAGGGAAAAACAATTGCCGAAGCATGGGAGATTACACCCGAAGATATCGCCGCATACCTCGAAACACTTCCTACTGATCATTTTCATTGTGCGGAACTGGCGGTTGGCGCCCTGTATCTGGCACTTGCCAATCATAACGAATTGAAACGGTTTCCCTGGAAAAAACCCTATCAGAATCGTTCGGTTCCCTGATTTTTTTCCACAACGATCACATTCATCCTTGATTTTAATTACAACAACCGCTATCTGTCCATCAGTGAATTTTGTACGGGCAGATACGATTTATCGTTTCTGCCGCCAAAATCAAATTTTCGTTATGGCCCCAACAAGGCAGGATATCGTGAAGGAAATCATTAGGAGGCTGACATGCAACTGACCATCACCCAAGCTGACCGTTTAAAGGAAAAGCCCGATCGTTCCAATCCCCTGGCGTTTGGAACCATTTTTACGGATCACATGTTCAATATGGATTATCATCCGGACAAAGGATGGTACAATCCCCGCATCGAACCTTATGCGCCGATTCCAATGGATCCGGCCACCATGGTGCTGCACTACGGTCAGGCGGTATTCGAAGGCCTCAAGGCTTACCGAACCGATTCAGGCGCTGTTCAGCTTTTCAGGCCCAAAGACAATTACAGGCGGTTGAACCGATCCTCCCACCTGCTGTGCATTCCCGAAATCGATGAAGCTTTTGGAATCGAAGCGCTGAAAGAGCTGATCCGGGTAGAAAAAGACTGGGTTCCTTCAGCACCCGGTACATCCCTGTATATCCGGCCGACGATCATTGCCACAGATCCTTTTCTGGGCGTTAGAGCCTCCCACACTTATAGATTTTTTGTCATTCTATCACCGGTCGGCGCCTATTATTCGGCTGGTTTCAATCCGGTCAAGATATGGGTCACCCGCAATCATGTCCGGGCGGTACGCGGCGGAGTCGGGGAAGCCAAAACTCCGGGCAATTATGCGGCCAGCCTCTTTGCTGCGGATGTTGCCCACAAGAAAGGCTATACCCAGGTATTGTGGCTGGATGGGGTGGAGCAGAAATATGTGGAAGAAGTCGGTGCCATGAACATCTTTTTTGTCATCGACGGTGAAATCGTCACCCCGGCGCTCAACGGCAGCATTCTGCCGGGCATTACCCGAAATTCCGTTTTGGCACTGTCCCAGTCCTGGGGTATCAAGGCAACGGAACGCCAGATCAGTATCGATGAAGTTATGACCGCCCATGCCTCCGGAAAATTGCAGGAAATTTTCGGCTCCGGCACAGCCGCCGTCATTTCCCCTGTCGGTGAGCTGAAATATGGTGAAAAAATCATTTCCATCGGAGACGGCACCGTAGGACCCATCGCCAACCGGTTGTATAAATCCATTACCGATATCCAGTACGGCAAAGCACCGGATGCCATGGGATGGATCGAGGGCGTCTGACCAATAACTTACAAAAATGAAGGATGAAAATCCACATTTCATCCTTCACGAAGCGGGAGAAATTGCACTGATATGGCTGCTGCATCCGGATATCTATCTGCATTTATTTCGAAAATGAAAACTGCCGGGCTTCAGCCCGTTGTTATCGACACCTTTGCCTGGTATTACGAAAAAGTGTTGAGCGGCGACAAAGGGATGATCTTCAACAAAGACATTCGGCCGGTCGATTCCCATGAAATCGCCGATGTCGCGCATATCGAATCCTTTGCCGATGCCGGCCGAAAAGCTTTGCCCCATGCGGTCATGATCGTTCTGAACGGCGGGCTGGGAACGAGCATGGGGCTGACATGCGCCAAGTCCCTGCTCGAGGCCAGAGACGGTAAATCGTTTCTGGAAATCATCGTCCAGCAGGCCAACAACCACCATGTCCGCCTGGCATTCATGAACAGTTTCAATACGGAAGCGGATACTCTGGCGTCCCTGAAGGTGCTTCACCTGAAGCACCCGCCGCTGTGTTTTCTCCAGAACAAAT
>CAYQKZ010000002.1:0-43954 GCA_964418135.1 uncultured Desulfobacterales bacterium | reverse complement strand
TCAATACCAAAAAAGCCATCATTGTCGGTGCCAATCATATTGGCGAAGAACTGGCCGGATTGATCATGAAAAATCCCTGGTCCGGGATGGAATTGCTGGGTTTTTTTGATGAACATACTCCCCGATACAAAAGAATAAAATTACTGGGGGGACTCGATCGGATTGCGCGGTATGTCGCAGAACATCATGTCGATATTGTTTATATATCGCTTTCAATGAACGAACAAACCAAAATTCAAAGTGTCCTGAGATTGTTGAGCGACTCCACTGTATCGGTTTTTTTTGTGCCGGATCTTTTTTTCGTCGATTTGATGATCGGTGGATATTTGACATATTTTGAATATTTTCCGGTAATTGCACTTCAGGAAACACCGATTGTCGGTATCAACAGGCTTGTCAAACGACTATTCGATATAACGATATCCGCATTGGCACTGATAATGCTCTCACCGATTTTTCTGAGTATCGGGATCGCCCTGAAACTGACTGACAGCAGCCGGATTGTTTTCAAACAATGGCGGTATGGCTTGAATGGCCAGCCGATTCAGATATATAAATTCCGAACCATGACCGTCCTTGAGGACGGATACGATTTTAAGCAGGTCACTCGAAACGATCCAAGGATCACTCGACTGGGGGGATTTTTGCGAAAATACAGTCTGGATGAACTGCCGCAGTTGTTGAATGTTCTTAAAGGTGATATGTCTCTGGTCGGACCCAGGCCCCATCCGGTGGCCATGAATGAAACCTATCGTAAACTGCTGCCCGGTTATATGCTGCGCCATAAAGTCAAGCCTGGAATTACAGGGCTTGCACAGCTCCATGGTTTCAGAGGCGAAACCGACACGATGGAAAAAATTGAATCCCGGCTGAAATATGATATTGCTTATATTCGGAACTGGTCATTGTGGAATGATATCAAAATTCTGTCGAAGACTGTATTTAGCGCGTCCTGGCGCACCAATGCCTATTGAGATACGGAAAAACGAATCGGACGAGGTGAATGAATGAGTGGACCAAAGGCTGGAACGCTGGTAGATATGCTGGCGGAAAACGCCGAACTTCTACCGGATAAAATTGCATTGATTTATTTCGATCGTCAGATGACGTATCGGGCTTTATACCAGGAATGCAATGCATTGGCGAATTTTCTGTGCAATGCAGGGCTGAAGCGGGGCGATACCGTTGGATACATATTGAACAAAACACCGGAAGTGATCATCTCGTTTCTGGGTGTGGTATGTGCCGGCGGTGTGATCTTCCCGGTCGATTACAATCAGCAGCATCATCAGCTTCAGGAACTGATCGATTTGACTTGTCCACGGATGATGATTGTCGCTGAAGAATATCGGCATCTGCTGTCTTCGCTGTCACTGCCGTCGGATTATCTGGGAACCGTCGCTGTCGGTAAGGTGGCTGCGGTTGAAGATTATCAATGGAACGATGTTATTCAGAACAATGATCCGAATCCTCCGGGGATAGCGATCCATCTTGAAGATACGGCTTATTTGAATCTGACTTCCGGCACCACGGGTTCACCGAAATGTGCGGTGACAACTCATGCCAATATTTATTGGAATACAGTGGCGGCGGTCGACGCTCTCGGTTTGACACCAGATGACGTGCATCTGTGCCTGTTTGCCGTGTTCGCTCATCCTCATGAACTCGTGGCCCGCCCCCTGTATCTGGGGGGAACGTTCGTACTCCTGGATAAAATCGCTCCAAAAACCATCAGCCGGATTATCACAGAACACAGCGTTACCTGCATGATGGCCATTGCATCCATCTACCGGATGCTCGTTCAACTCCATGACGCCTCCGCTTTCGAGCTGCCATCCCTGAAATACCCCGAAAGCGGTGGTATGCATACTCCGGTGACGCTGCTCAAAGAATTTGAAGAGCGGTTTCACCGGCGGATACTTCCCGTCTGGGGAAGCACCGAGGCTTCCGGAATTGCCTTCGCCATGCATCCGGGGCTGGCATATCAGCCTGGTTCGGTTGGCAAACCCTGCCTACTATATGAAGCCCGTATTGTTGACGATAATGGTATAGATATGGATGCCGGGCATGTGGGTGAACTGCTCATCCGAGGACCGGGAGTGATATCTCACTATTTGGGCAATCCGGAGGAAACCGATAAAATTATTAAAAACGGCTGGCTGCACACCAGAGACATGTTTTTGAAGGATTCATCCGGGTATTTCTTTTTTGCCGGACGGATGCAGGGCTTGTTGAAAGTTGGCGGGTTGAAGGTGTACCCCGTTGAAATCGAGGAAACCCTGCAGTCACATCCAGATATCGTCGAAGCTGTAGTTGTCAAGGTGCTTGACAGTCTTCACGGCGAAATCCCGAAAGCCATTGTTATCCCCAAGGCAGGCGTTATCCTGAATAAACGGGATATCCGACAGTATTGCGAAAAACGACTTCCAAAATATAAAGTGCCGAAAATCATCGAATTTCGTCAGGAACTTCCGAAAACCAGCGGCGGAAAAATTCGGTGGAAAGAACTGTGATGTCTGATGGTTGCATGCAAAATGGAGTGATTATGGAATCGAAAACGATTGTGCTGAAAGCGGAAAAATTTCCAATGGCAGGCGTATCAAATCCCGGCCCTCATCAACTGTATAAAAACCCGACTATCCATATTGAAAAGAAAGTCCTGGATACGCTTCATCCCGATGAAATCCGTGTGCAAATGATGTACGCAGGGCTGTGTGGAACAGATGTCCATCTGATGGAAAGCGATCCCGACACGGGATATATCCGCAGTTCCGCTCCGGCCGATATCCCCGAAACCGGACGAGTGATCGGCCATGAAGGGGTGGGAAAGGTGATGGCGGTTGGAAAAAACGTCCGGCATCTGCAGGAAGGCGCTATCGTCACCTTCGAGTCCATCATCGTCTGTCATTATTGTGATGTCTGCCGAAAAGGGCAGTTCAATCAGTGCCGCAACGCCAAATTGCTCGGTCTGGAAAAAGACGGTATTTTCGGAGAAATCGTCGATGTGCCGGCCATGCTGGCCCATGATGTAACGGCCATTGTTTCAACAGATCAGGATTATCAGGCCATTGCCTGTGTCGAGCCCGCCGGCGTGGCGTATGTGGCCTGCCAGAATACACGGATTACCGGCGGGGATGTGGTGGTGATATTCGGTGCGGGTCCGATCGGGCTGTTTACGGCCATGTTGGCCAAAACCGTTTTTGGGGCGTCGGTCGTGCATGTGGTCGAGCCGGTTGCCTTTCGAAGAGAATTTGCCAGACCCTGGTGTGATCAGGTGTATGATGTCGAAACCTTTTTTGCCGATCCGCCGGTTCATGTCGATGTCGTGATCGAGGCATCGGGGAGTGTTGTCAATGTCAACCGGATATTTCGTCGTGTGAACGCCAACGGCAGAATCGTACTGCTGGCAAGAAGCGGGCAGTCCCTGGTTCTCGACGCCATCGACCATATGATCACCAATGCCGTCTCTATCATCGGATCCCGGGGCCATCTCTGTGGAGCGTTCACGGATATCATGAACCTGTACAGAAAAGGCCGTCTGCCGTTGTACCGAATCATTACTCACATTATCGACGGCCCGGACGGATTTGCAGAATTTATCCGGACGAAAAACCGGGTGTTGAATGAAAACTGCAAAGTCCTGATCCGGTTCTAACGGCAAATCTTCACCGAAGTCCAAGCCGAACTCGCATGAGATTTCTTATGATATTAAATAGACTTTCAGAAAAATAATTTGGCTGCGTTATCGGTCGGAGATATAGTACAATATTATCTCCTCCTTGCTGCCTGAACGAAATGCATTTACCTGAAACCTATAGATTAATCTTATGTAAACGAAATATTATTTAAAACTTATGTTCCGGAAAATGGGATAAATGAAAGTCATGGAAAATAATATATCAAGTAATACTGAAGGAGATATAACGATTATTGTTGGTGCGGGAATGACCGGACTTACAGCAGCTACGCTTCTTGTCGAGAAAGGCCAAAAATGTCTTCTCATTGAAAAAGAACTCGCTATAGGCGGAGCTTGTCGTAGTTATGTTCTCGACGATATCGTTTTTGATATGGGGCCGCATATATTTCTTTTTAATGATCAACCTGCCGAGAAGTTCATGATGGAACTGCTCAAGGGCGAGAAAATTATTAAACGGCGGTTTCGCTGCGCCATCCAGTCAAAAGGCAGGCTTTGGAAATTTCCTGTGAGTATTGTTGATGTGATGATGTATCCTTGGCAATATAAAAAACAAATGATTGCGGGTTTTCTGAAAAAGAAGCCTTTCGCACCGACTGGTAATTTAAAAGGTGCCATCTCAGTTGAGGATGAAATTATTGATAAAGTCGGGCCTGCTTATTACCACGATATATTTGAAAAGATGCTTGCTGCCAAGACAATCCTCACAGGAAACAAATTGCATATGGATTGGATAACCCGTGTCGACAGGAACATTAAAAATCGCAAGGAGCCCTTTATTACCCTGTCTCGTACCGATATTGTGAGAAAATTCTTGCATGGTTTTTTCGAGGGTTATTATTATCCTTATGATGGTTTCCACCTGCTTGCAAATAAGCTTCATAACCGATACCAAAAAGCTGGTGGTGAGACGATTCTCGATTGTGGACCTGTCAATTTTGAAAAAAATGAAGAACGGATTGTTTCGGCAACGGTCAAAGGTCTAACGTATTTTGTGAAACAAGTTGTTTGGACAGGATCCGTAAATGCGCTTAATCGCGCGCTAAAAGTTAAGACATCTGAAATTCGATATATTAAGTCTATTCTTGTCTTCCTGACATACGATCGGCCGAAACCAGTAAAACGGCCTTTTGTGTATGTGTATTATTCTCAGGAAGATATCTTGTTCAATAGAGTCTATTATCCATACAGTATTTATCGTGAACAGAGCCCACCTTACAAGGAAGGCATCTGCCTTGAACTGAACTATTTCGATGAATTTGATAAATGGTGCGATGAAGAAATCGTCCGAAGGACTGTAAAGGATGTAGAAAAAATTGGCCTTTTTAAATGTGCAGACCTCAGAGATTCTCATGTTGTGCGGCTTGGAGAAAGCATCCCTCTGTACGAACTTGATTATGAAGCCAAGATGCAGGAGGCGTTCCGGGATGTACATATTTATAATAATCTATACTCAGTCGGGAGGCAGGGTGGATATTTTTTCTGTCTTTCTCCGGCTGCTGTCAAGCAGGGCATGAAAGCAGCGGAATATATTTTGCGGAAATGATGAAAAGCCGTTCGGAATAAATTCAAGATGACTTTATGAAAGCGAGATAACATGGCAATTATTAACCTTCCAACGCAGGGAATGAATGTGCTGGCGCAGTTCAAGATATTGCAGCGACACCTGTTTGCATTTTTAAAACATCTAACTGTAATAAAGCTGTGGAACTTTTTCCTGTCTGAATATAATTCGATGGCTCATAATAGTCGAAATTCGTCCTATCCGTATATCTTGAAGATCGAACCCTCTAACATATGCAATCTTAAATGTGAATACTGCTATGAGGATAGGCGACCTCCAGGACAGGGAGAACGGCCTTTTGGCAGGATGTCTATTAATAATTTCATTAAGTTGATTGATGAAGTAGGACCTTATCTCTTTAAAATTAACTTATATGGATTCGGCGAACCTTTTTTGTTTCCCGAAACTTTCGACATGATCAAGTATGCCAATGAAAAAAACATAGGCGTTGCAGTATCATCTAACCTTAACATCGAAGATCCTTTTTTGCCTGAGAAGATCATTCGATCAGGTCTGGAGACTCTCATTTTTTCATGCCATGGTGTAACCCATGAGACTTACAGAAAATTTATGGTCAAGGGCAACATGGATTTGGCAATGCGCAATATCAAGGGGATAATCAAAAAGCGAAGAGAGTTAGGTGCAAGAACACCGCTTATAGATTGGCAGTTCTGCGTTACCAAGTTCAATCAGGGGGAAATTGATATAGCTAGATCTATGGCGAAAGAGATAGGCATAGACCAGATTCGCTTTATCAGACCATTTTTCCCGGAAAACGCCGGCGAAGAGTGGCAATCGGATCTTTTTCCGAAAAACGAGTTTCTCTCAGAGGCCAATAACAGGGTAGGATGCTGCTGGATTTATCGTTCAGCTTACATAAATTACGATGGCAATCTGTTGCCATGTTGTAGAGATGTGCGCAGAATGAAAAATGATTTTGGTAATGTTTTTATGGAAGGCTTTGCGGCCATCTGGAACAATGAAAAATATATGAGCAGTAGAATGCTTATTGCCAATCCAAATGGTAAAGGTCTAAAATGCGACACATTATGCACACGCTGCCCCGTTACCAACAATAAGTGTGCCAAAGGAATTTTTGAATACACGAATTTTAAGATAGTTTCTAAAAATAGCATTGATCTGAAAAAATACTTCAACATCTATAATTCAAGAATGTTACTGTGAAAATACGTTCAAGATATAATCAATGATCAGCGAAAGAGCATCCCCTCCTTTGGCTAAAAAGGGGGGGGCAGGGTAATGCCTGAAGGGATACGCTTGTGGAAGACAATGAAACCGCATTGAAGACATTGAGAAAAGAAATGAGTGCTGTCAATGATGACATCATGGCGCTCTTGAACCGTTTTTTATCCATTTCCAACCAGATCGGGGCAGTCAAAGATAAAATGGGACTGCGCCATTTCGACCCGGTCCGGGAATCGGAGATGCTGAAAGATGTGCTGCTGAAAAATCGCGGTCCCATGCCGATGCATATCATGCAGCGCATTTTCAGGGAAATCTTCAAGGCATCCGTCGAAGAAATGAGTGCCGGCGCCCGCCGGGAATTGAATGTCAACAGGCGTCCCGGCAAAGAGACGGCGATCATCGATATAGACGGTGTCGTTATCGGCAGCGGACGGCCGGTATTGATCGCCGGCCCCTGTGCTGTCGAGTATATGGAACAGCTCGAGACAACGGCACGGTATCTGAAAGATATGGGTATCCGAATTCTGCGCGGCGGAGCTTTCAAACCCCGAACATCGCCTTACAGCTTTCAGGGTCTGGAAGAAACCGCCTTGAAGATGTTGAAAGAAGTGGCGATAAGTCTTGACATGCGGATCATCACCGAGGTGATATCGCCATCCGATATCGGGCTGGTCGCAAAATATGCGGATATCCTTCAGGTCGGCACCCGCAACATGTACAATTATCCTCTCTTGAAAGACCTGGGAAAAATCGGCAAACCTATCCTGCTGAAGCGTGGGTTCATGGCCACGATCGATGAGTTGATTCTGGCGGCTGAATATATCTATAACGGCGGAAACGAGCGGATTATTTTATGTGAACGCGGTATCCGCACATTCGAAACCCAGACCCGGAATACCCTTGACATTTCCGCGATCCCCATATTGAAAAATGAAACATCTCTGCCCGTGATCGTGGATATCAGTCATTCACTCGGCCGAAAAGATATTGTCTTGCCCATTGCCCATGCGGCCCTGGCCGCCGGTGCAGACGGGCTGATGTTCGAATCTCATTTCAATCCAGCCACCGCCCTCTGTGACGCAGATCAGCAGCTCGATCTGAAAGAAGCGGAAACCCTGATTCGCTATCTCGAACGATTTTTTCAATTCTGATCCGCTGAATGGTCAAACAATGATGAAAACCGATGATATCCGGAGTTATCTCAGTGTATGCCGCATCTGCCATGGCGGATGCCTGGCGCGGCTTTATGTGAAAAACGGCCGGCTGATCCGGGTCAAACCGGAACCGGGTTCCCCGTTCAGTCACGGGCAGATGTGCGTGAAAGGATTGACCACGCCGGAAATGATGTATCACCCGTCCCGGCTGATGTCTCCGTTGAAGCGGACCGGGAAAAGAGGTGAAGGCGGGTGGGAGAAAATCGGATGGGATCAGGCTCTCGATGAAATAGCCGATGGCATTCGGAACATTACCGAAACTTTTGGGCCGGAAGCGGTCGTTCTGGGTCAGGGAACCGGCCGGCACCATTACATGCATGTGATCCGCTTTGCCAATATGCTTGGAACCCCCAATTGGTATGAACCGGGACTGGCCAACTGCTTCATCCCCAGAATCACGGCTTGCCAGTTCACTTACGGAGGCTTTGTTACCGCAGATTATTATGGCGAAAAGACTCCCGAAACCATTCTTTTCTGGGGGCATAACCCGCTGGTCAGCAATTCGGACGGGGAACTGTCTTTTTCTGTGAAAAAAGCGATGCACGCGGGTGCTGTCGGAATCGCCATCGATCCCAGGCGGTCGGAAACCGCCAAACGCTGTCAGGTGTGGCTGCCGATACGCCCGGGTACGGATGCTGCGCTGGCATTGGCAATGATTCATGTCATCATATATGATGATGTCTATGACAAGGATTTTGTTGAAAACTGGACCACCGGTTTCGATCGATTGAAATCCCATGTGCGTGATTACACACCCCAATGGGCGGCTCAGATAACGGGCATTTCAGCGACGGACATCATCGAGACGGCGCGTCGCTATGCACTGAACAAACCCGGCGTCATCGAGTGGGGGGTGGCGCTGGAGCATACACCAAACGCCTTTCAAACCGTTCGGGCGGTCGCTCTGCTGCGGGGGATTACCGGAAACATCGATATACCAGGAGGGGATATCCTGGGGATGAATATTTTGAATCCGTATCCGGTATTACGGGATAAACTGCCGCCGGAACAGAGCCGGAAACGCATCGGCGGATCGGAGTTCAAATTGCTTGGCGGATTTCGGGCACTGTTTCCATCTGCCCATATCCCCGGCGTTTTTTCGGCGATCGTAACCGACGTCCCTTATCCGGTCAAAGCCATTCTGAATATCGGCGCCAATCCTCTGACAACCGTGGCCAACCCCCGCCTGGTGCATCAGGCATTGATGAAATTGGATATGCTGGTGGTTGCGGATTTTTTCATGACACCCACAGCCGCATTGGCCGATTATATCCTGCCCTCTGCCATGTGGCCTGAAATCGATCATATCGTCGAACTGCCTTTTGTCGTCGAAAACGCGGTCTTCGCTCAGCAAAAAGTGGCTCAGGTCGGTGAATGTCGCCAGAACGAAGGTATCCTTGATGATCTGGCCAAACGTCTGTCGCTGCCGGGTTCCGAGGAAAGTTTCGAGGATATTCTCGATTATCGCCTCTTGCCGCTGGGGGTGACATTCCGGCAGCTCACGGAAAGGTCGTTCGTCTATCCTCCCCATGAATACCGGAAATTCGAAAAAAAAGGATTTCGAACGCCGTCCAAAAAAGTGGAACTGTATTCCAGATCACTCGATCGGCTGGGATATGACCCTCTGCCGGATTATAAAGAACCTCCGGAAAGCCCGGTTTCCTGTCCCGAGTTGTCTGATCGGTTTCCACTGATACTGACGACGGGAAGCCGGCGTAAAGAGTTTTTCCATAGCGAGCATCGCCAGATCCAAACCCTTCGGGCCAAACGTTCGATGCCGCTGGCTGAAATGCATCCCGAAACCGCTGCGACGCGGGGGATTCGGAACGGGGACGTTATCTGGGTGATTTCTCCACGAGACCGCATTCGTATGGTGGCTTGTGTGACGGAAGACATCCGGAAGGATGTGGTCAACATCGATCATGGGTGGTGGTTTCCGGAAAAAGATGGGCCTGATTTCGGGGTATGGGAATCCAACGCCAATCTGCTGACATCCGATCGGCCGCCATATGATCCGGCATTCGGGACGTATCAACTTCGTGCTTTGCTTTGTAATATCGAAAAGGTAAATGCAAATTATGAATAGTTTTAGGCGGATAACCGTCTTGATTTTAGTGATGGTATCTTTTATTGGATGTGCTTTCCCCTCTGCGGACAAAACGGCTGGATCGCCCGAAGTTTTGAAAACGGATGCGCAAGGCATGAATGATATCCCAACATTAAAGATTTCTGACTGCATACTTGGGGTTGGGGATAGTATCGAGATATCGGTTTACAGACATGACGACCTGACCAAAAAAGTGAAAATCGATATGTCCGGCAAGATCATGTTCCCGCTGATCGGTGATATTCAGGCAGCGGGAGTGGGGATTTATCAACTCAGGGATGGGTTGCAGGTCGCTCTTGCAAAATATATTGTTGCTCCGCAGGTGACGATATCCATCACATCTGTACAAAGTCAAAAAGTGATGGTTCTGGGTGAGGTGAACCATCCTGGGATTCTGACGCTGGATAGTGAATTGTGTGTGATGGAGGCGATAACAAAGGTCGGGGGGATGACAAAGGATGCCAAGCTTGCAAATGTCCTATTGATCCGGAACAGAAACAATAAAACGGTGCTGGCTTCTCTTGACCTGAAAAAGGCATTTGAAGAGGGAGACCTTACCGGTAATGTGAATTTGGAAGGTGGAGATATCGTTTATTTGCCGGCCGTAACTATTGCTGACGTCAGTTGGTACTTCGAACATCTCGACAGAATCATATCTCCCATTATTCGCTTACAGGCAGGTGTCGTCTTATGGCCGCAATTCATAGATGTATTGCTGGGTACGACAAAAGATTCCTATACGATCATACCAACAAGATAGGTGTTTATTAATATTTATCTCAGTATAGAATCAATTGATCTATAAATTTTTAATATTATTGAAAAATAATATTAAATGTGAAGATTTGATGGAGAAAAAATGGAGATTAGAAATATCCTTGAGATATTTTGGAGAAGAAGGTGGATTATCATCAATGTTTTTACAGCCATATTCCTGATCATCTTCATCGGTACCTTGATTGTCACCCCATGGTATGATGCAACATCCAAGGTGCTGCTGAAAAAATCTCCCTCCGTGAATTCAGTACAGGCAAGTCTGGGGTTTCAGTCTGGCAGTGGCGCCGACGCAGCCTTTACAGATGCGGATCGTGCCGACTATCTGGCATTGAGTACGGTTCGTCCGATTATCGACAAGGTAATTGCTGAATTGGATGTCAAAAGGGAGAGAATCAGAGGCAGAATAATAAGAATCATGCCGTTTCTCAAACCCATTTTGAGCGCTATCGGGGTGAAGTTGGTGTCTACAGAACCCATGACTGCGGAAGTCTTATTGGAGTCCTCCGTTCTCTCCAATATTTTTCCAAGGCCCCATTTGTCGGTGGAACAATACGAGGAGACGGATATTTTTGAAATCGAGGTCAAATCTCCCGATCCGGAACAGGCCATGAAAATTTCAAATGCCGTGGCGCAGGCTTTTATCGAAGAGGAAATCAAAAGGGTCCAGGGGGATTACGCACGTATCAAACAGCGCATCCGCGAGAATATCGATCAGGCAAAGAGTGATTACGCTAAAGCGTTGCAGTCTGTCAGCCAATTCAAGGAGAATGGAAAAATCGTCAGCGTGGATACCGAAACCACAAATCTTATCGAAAAGATAACAGAGTTCAAGACGGAAATGGAGAACAACAATCTGTCGATAATCAAAGTGAAGGCATCCATACTTAAACTGGAATCACAATTGAAGTCGATGCCCATGTATCGAAAAACTTCTGAACAATTAAAAGATAATGAAATGATAGCCTCCCTCAAGATGAACTTGAGGGATTTGTATCTTTCTTTTGCTGAATCGAAGAGCAAATACACTAAGGATCATCCTTATGTTGTTGACATTGAAAACAAGATTTCCCAGGCCAAGGAACTCATACAGAAAGAGATGGGAAAAATCTTTGCTCAGGAGACGATCAGTATTGACAGCGTCTATCAAAATCTATTGGAAAAGCTGTCAGTATATTATGCGGATATTGCCGGATATGAAGCCCAGAATAAGGCATATCCGAATGTCATCAATAAATTCGAATCCGAGATGATGACGCTTCCCGGAAAATTTTCCACATTAACGCAACTGCAATCGTCGGTAAATGTTTCTCAGGAAGTTTATGAGAATCTTCTAAAAAATCAATACCGTGTTAGCATATCAGAAGCTTTTGTGATTTCAAATATCTATATTATTGAGCATGCCATTGTTCCAGATGTCACAGAATGGAAACACAGGCACCCCTCCTTTGTTTTTAATACTGTTTTGGCAATTTTACTCGGAGTGATGTTTGGCTTTGGTGCCGCACTGTTACTGGATTATTTGGACGATTCCATCAAAACTCCGGATGAAGTAAAGGCTTTTATAGGAATTACGCTCCTTGGAAGTATATTCAAACTCGATAAACATGATCCAAGGCTGATCCATGACATGGATCCTCTATCGCCGATCACGGAAAGCTTCAGAACCGTCAGAAACCGTATCAAATTTGTCTATCGGGATCATCCGCCAAAAAGTATTGTCATTACGAGTGCCATCGAGGGGGAGGGGAAAAGTTTTCTGGCCTCAAACCTCGCTTTGTCTTTCGTGTGTGAAGGAAAAAAAGTACTCCTTATCGATGGGAATATAAGAACTTCAAGCATTCATACCCTTTTTCATCTGTCCAACAGAATTGGGCTTACAAGTTTCTTGAATGGAGAGATGGATATAGACAATATTCAAATACCCAGTGGGGTGGAGGGGTTGACAATTATTCCGACCGGACCCATACCGTCTGATCCGGCAAAATTGGTAGAATCAGGAAAAATGTGTCAATTGGTCAAGAATATGGAAGATATTTATGATGTTGTCATCGTCGATACCCCACCGGTTTTGTCAGTCAGTGACGCCGTCATTGTTGGAGAATGGGTCGATGGGGCCATTATTCAAATAGAGAGTGAAAGAACGACAAAAAGGCATTTTTTGGAGGTCGTTGAATCGGCCAGGCAAGCAAATATTCATATCATCGGGGCTGTTCTGAACAAGGTCACCAGGCAGGGGAGGGTGATTGGATATTTTCAAAAGTATTTACAGGTTTGATCCGAGATTGGCTGCATGATTTTTAAAAACTCCTTTTATGTAATGCTGGCAAGGTCAATTGACGGTATATCCACCTTCATTCTCATCGTGCTTGTATCGAGATATCTGTCTGTAGCGGACTACGGGATATATGCATTTGTCATGAGCTATGTCGTATTCCTCACCCTTTTGGCCTATGGCGGCATCGATCGAATCGCAATACATGAGTTTTCGGTAAACAGAGAATCCATGGAGAGATACCTGTGGATGGTACTTGGCCTGACAGGTGCCCTGACCGCAGTTTTCATCCTGATTTGTATGTTGGGACTGCTTTTTTTCGACAATTCGAATAGTTTTCTGCAGTCTCTGTTATTGGCAATGGCAGGGCAGATATTTTTTTCATTTTCATCGATATCCATGTCCTTGTTTAGGGCTATGAAGCGGATGGATCTGGAAATTGTTCTTTCGATCGTATTTCAACTGATCATGCTTGCTGCAACATATATTGTGACAAAATACAACTTGGGGATTTCGGGGATTTTCGGTGCATTTGCCTTGGCAAATTTCTTCAGAAGTCTGTTTGCATGGGGACTATGTCGGATGCTCGGTGTTCGGGCCGTTATGGTCAAAGTTGATTGGGAAGAGCTGCTGCGTATTATCCAGAAATCTTTTTCTCTAGGTGTATCCATCATGTTGATGCAGGGAATTCTGAATATGGATGTGCTTCTGCTTCGATATCTGAATTTTGCGGAAGGCGTATCCTTTTTTTATGCAGCGCATAATCTCATGTGGAAGTTCAACAAAGCCGTTCCTGCGGCCATGGCGATTGCAGTTTTCCCCATCTTGTCCGCTATTATCTCAAATTCTCCGGCAGATCATTTTAGGAAACTTTATCGAAAACTTTTCAAGCTGTTTTATATTCCGGCAATTTTTGCATCCATTGGAGGTGTGGCATATTCCAGCGAGATAATCGCATTGGTTTATGGCGAAAAATATGCTGTCGCTACCGATGCATTCAGAGTGATCATGACAGGCGAGGCTTTTGTCTTCGTATTCATGTTCCTCGAGCTTGTCATGATATCGGTGGAAAGGCAGAATTCTCTCATTATTTCCACGGCCCTAGCGCTGACCGCTAAAATTGTGCTGAGCGTTCTGTTTATCCCTTCTTACGGCTTTATCGGGTCGGCCGTTGCTTCTCTCGGAGGATACGTTATTCTTACGGTCGTTACTTTTTATTATATCCGCTTATCCTCAGGCAACATTCCCGCTGGAGATATCATCCGTCCGATTGGCGCGGCCGTACCGGTTGGGGTTTTTTTTTATTTTTCCGGGGTACTGCAAATCAATCCTTTCATTGGGCTGTCAGTGGGTGCGATGATATTTGCGGGAATGCTTGTTGTTTTCGGAAGTGTTTCCTGGGTGCAACTGCTTTCATTCAAAAAGATGCTGTCCTCCAAGGAGTTCTGAAAAATGATGTCGATTGTTAAAGATTTCATGCGATGGATATACTGGCACCCCTGTCGGTTTGTTATGCAGCGGCTTCCACTCCAGACGGGGTATAATATGGCCGATTTCCTTGCTCCTCTTTTTGCCGCTGTTTCTATCAAAGACAGCAGGGTGATCCGGGAGGGGATTGAAGGCTTTTACGAGGATAAGATTTCAGCCAGGAAAATCGACACGATTTTATTGAAGACTTTCAAAAACACGATTTACACTGCTGTCGAGGTGCTGTGGTATCCGAAATTGTCACGAGATTTATGTAAAAAAATATCCACCATCAGAGGGATAGAGAATCTGGATGAAGGATTGAAACAAAATAGAGGGGTTGTGTTGCTGCACGGCCACTTTGGAAACGCTCACATGATCATGCCTTTGATCGGATACAGAGGCTATAAGCTTTACCAGCTTGCCAGCAGAATACCTCCTGAGCCTATTCAAGGATTCATTGGTGGTATCCTTTATCTGTTCAGAAAGAATGCATTTGAAATCAAGCTCTCGTATAAGGAAAAACTGCCTGTGAACTTTATATATACCGATCGATCTATAAGGGAAGTTCTCAGGGCCCTTCAGCGGAATGAAGTCATTGCCATCGGTTTTGACGGAAGGGAGGGAACAAAGCCGGAGATATTTGACTTCCTGGGGCATAAGGCCATATTCTATACCGGAACGATGAAGCTCATCATGAAGGCGAAACCGGTTGTCCTTCCAACGTTTCATCTCAGAGATGGGGGAAAGCATGTTCTGGTTATCGAAAAGCCCGTCGATCTGACCGATATGGGGGATGAGAAAGCCTCCCTAACAATGAATATGCGCAAGCTCATCGATATACTCGAGAGTTACGTCCACAGATACCCGGATCATTATGTCAAGGTTTTCAGCCTTGGAGACAGGTTCTTTGTCAGCTCATCGAAGCGGATGGAATCGGAAGTGAATTTATGAAAGTATTGTTGATACAGGCTTATCTCGGCAGGAAGGATAAAGAAGGCAATATTTTCCCATTAGGTCTCTGTTATATCGGTACGGCTCTATCTGATAGGGAACACGAGATCAAACTTCTCGACCCGAATCTCTATGATAATCCGTATGCGGAAATCGAGAGGATATCCCGTGATTTTATGCCCGATGTCGTGGGGATATCCCTTCGAAATATCGATACAACCCAAAAATTGGATAAATATCTTTATTACAAGACGTTAAATCCGACAGTCAAGATTATTAAGAAGGCAGTTCCCGGTGTCAGAGTGATGATCGGCGGTACGGGCTTTTCCATGTTCGCTGAACAGATCATGGCGAAATTTCCGGATATAGATTTCGGTGTTTTTCTAGAAGGAGACGAGTCGACGCCGGAGCTTCTCGATAACCTGGATACTCCTGAAAAAGTCAAAGGTATTTTTGTGAGAAAGGGAGATCGGGTCATTTTTACCGGGGCAAGGCATTTACCCGATATGACCCAAGTGCCGGTACCGAGGAAAGACTTTGCCGAGGTCAAAAAATACGCCCATGACATCTTTTTCAATATCGGCGTCCAGACCAAGCGGGGGTGTTCCCTGAAATGCGCCTACTGCAGCTATCCGTTTTTGAATGGGGTGCGGCTCAGACTGCGCTCCCCTGCAAATGTCGTTGATGAAATCGCGCATCTGAAAGACAAATTCGACATTGAGAAATTCATGTTCGCCGATAGTGTCTTCAATTTGCCCAGAGGGCATGCGGAGGAAATTTGCCGGGAAATATTGAAAAGAAAAATCAAGGTTACTTGGAATGCCTGGTTTGATATCCAGAATTTCACCGAAGAACTGATGTTTCTGGCAAGGGAAGCCGGCTGCGTCAGCATGGCGTTTTCTCCAGATGCTGCTTCCAACGAATCGTTGAAGGTTCTCCGGAAGAACCTTACGGAGCAAGAGATTTACAGAGTTCTTGCCATGGCGAGAAAGGTCAAGGGCGTTCACTTTTTTTTCAGCTTTTTCTGCACACCACCGGCCCAGGATTTTATCGGCTTTCTGAAGATGCTCAAGCTTTTTTTTGCCATCAACATCTTTTTGTTCGGCAAAGGCAGAGCCGGTATGGGCTGGATTAGGGTCGAACCCAATACCCTAATGACCCGGATAGCCATCACGGATGGCATTATCCATGAGAGTACAGATCTTCTCCCGGAAACCGAAGATGAGCTTGGGAAATTATTCTACAGTTGTCCTGCCACCCGGGGATATGCAGATCCGGTATTCTTGTTTATCAATAACATGGTGAATTCGTTGCTCCCGATGCTTAGAACCGTGAAGAAGTCTTTGAAAGGAAAATAAACGGATGGAAAAGATTTTTGTCATTGGTCTTGATGGTGCAACACTTCCGCTGATAAAAAAGTGGGTCGGGGATGGTATGTTGCCTAACCTTGCAGCACTCATAAATGGTGGAACATGGGGTCGTCTATCAACCGTCCCCAACATGAACAGCGCTCCGGCATGGACGTCCTTTGCTACGGGAATGAACCCCGGAAAGCATGGTATATTCTATTTTTATGACAGAGTTGAAGGAAGTTATGGCATTCGATATGTAAATGGAGGAGACTGTAAGGCCGAACATATTTGGCGGACCATTGGAAGTACGGGCAGAAAAGTCGGTGTTATCAACGTACCTATGACATATCCGGCACGGGATGTGAATGGATTCTTGATATCGGGTATGGATGCGCCAGGGATAAAGAGCAAACGGTTCACTTTTCCGGAAGAAATACGGGCCGAGTTGCTGCATGCTATCCCGGAGTATGTTATTGAGCCAGGCATTACAGGTAAAAACGGAGAGCTTGACATAGCTATTTCAAAGGCCATGGAATCCATCGATGCCCGTACGAAAGCGGCGCTTCACTTTGCGATGAATCATCCCTGGGATTTCTTTATGGTGCTTTACCGAGAGATGGATATCATTCAGCACTATTTCTGGAAATATATGGATGCAAGCTTCCATGAGAAGCTTGCAGACGGGGCGCGACCCTATGGCGATACCATCAAAAACATATATATAAAACTCGATGTTGAAATCGGAAAGTTGCTCCGTATTTTACCGGAAGACACGACAATAGTGATTCTATCAGACCATGGTGCAGCTCCAGCCGAAGGTGCAGTTCCGATGATAAATAACTTCCTGGAGTACATGGGGCTGTTGGGGTTCAGGGATAAGGATAAAGGAATTGGAAGGAAGATAATCGGGAAGGCCTTTTCGATTGCTCAGAAGAAGACTTCGCGGGTGACCAAGGAAATGCTTCTTAGATTTTTTCCATCTATCCGGAATCGTATTGAGGCTTCAGTATATTTCAATGGGATTGACTGGAAAAAGACCAAAGCCTATTCTGATGGAAAAAGAATTGAACTCTGGCTGAATCTTGAGGGCAGAGAGCCGGAAGGAATCGTAAAACAGACTGAATATGACCATGTCTGTGATGAAATAAAGAGAAATCTTCTGATGTGGCGTGATCCTGCAACAAAAAAATGTGTGGTAAATAAAGTAGTTAGGAAGGAAGAAATATATCAAGGGAAGTACACAGCCAACGCTCCGGATTTGTTGGTTCGGTTGAACGAAAATCTTATCGTCACTGGGATAGCCATTGAGGATAAGATCGGCGGGATGCGAAACCTTGAAAATTTTGCTGCCGATTCCGATGCATTGGTCAATGGAGCGCATGCCGACAATGGCATATTCATTTTGAATGGTCCTGGCATCAAGAAAGGAATCGAACTTGAATCGGTTGAGATTGTAGATCTGGCTCCAACCATACTGTTTCTTTTCGATATTGAAATTCCAACCGATATGGATGGTAAGGTATTGCTGAATGCAATGAACGATGACTTCATGATGGGCCGGAATGTTCGGAAATCGCATTTGTCCAAGGAAAGCCCCCTTGAAAAGCCAACTGATGGGTATAACGAGGAGGATGAAAGAATCATCCATGACAGGTTGAAGGGGCTCGGATATCTCAAATAACTGGTGAGAGGGCGCCATGAAAAGATCAATATTGCTTATCTGCTCGTTGATGTTGATTTCGCTGGTACACCTGGCCGCAGCCGGTCCAGGCACAGGCATAGGCCAATATCTGGGGGGGGCGGTGAACCGGTTTCACATAATCCTGAACGAAAAGCGGTCTCAGGGGATGGACGTTTCAGCGGCGATTGAACTAGACAGAAAATCAAGGGAAGCCATGAGCAGAGGTGACAGGGATGAGGCTGTCAGGCTCCTGAATACAGCTATCACCCTGCTTGAAGGCCTACCCTCAAAGGAAAAAGTAGCGGTTGAAAAAAGTGTCAGCCTACCATTTCAATATGATCAAGCACTGGTGACAGCAGTTGTTCCGCAATTCTCGTCAGGTGCTGAGGTTGAGTCGGCGGAGAAGACAGGAAAGGAAATATTCAAGAAATCAAGAATTCGGGCAATCAATGGAAAGATTACTGTGGAAGTTGGAGAAGTTCCTGTTGTTGTCGAACCGCTCCCCTACGAGGCAAAAGGCCCGATAGACAGATTTCTATCCCCGTTCGGCATTCATGATCCCGGCTCCGACCCCTCGGAAAGTATTGTTGCTGTAAACGCCTTCTGGGTTAGAAGAGCTGGGCGGTCTGGTCTGGTCTGGGACTTGATTGAGTTTAGGCCGGGTGAATTTGACTGGTCAAGAATGGATCAATCCGCTCTCAATGCAACCAAGGCTGGGATATATTCCGTTTACACGGTCAAGCCGGTCAGCAAGAGTTATGGTGCTGAAATTGGATATTTGCCTTCAAATATGGATGCGTATTTACGTTTTCTCAAGAAATCGGTGGAGAGATATGATGGAGACGGGAAAGATGATGCGCCGGGCTCCCCGATCATTAATTATTGGCAGATAGAAAATGAGGTGGATACGTCATTGTACTGGAAGGATACCCCTGAGAACTATGCCAGGCTTCTCATGAGATCGTATGAGGCAATCAAACAGGTGAATCCCAATGCGAAGGTACTGATTGCCGGCATGTCCTACCCGGATGGATTGGAAAATTTTTATGTTCCAGTTTTCAGGGAAATCGACAGAGAGAGTGTTCCCGGGAAAAAGTATTTCGACATCATGGATTTTCACTGGGTCAGGGATCCGGTAACGGGGAGTTACAGGAAACAGAGTTCGAAATTAGGCAAAACCTTTGAAATGAAGGATATTGTAAGAGATATGCGGCGGGAATTGGAGAATATCGGATACAGAGATATCCCGATTTGGATCACGGAGATGTCGGACCACACTGGATGCGATGCAAACTTGCCTTGTCAGTCTGAAAAGGGTCAGGCTGTCTCTCTGGCGAAGCGATATACCCTATCTCTCTCAAATGGTATCTCGAAGATATTCTGGGTAAGTCTTACGGAATGGAAGGAGTTCGACGGGCAGAAAAACGGCTATTTTGATAATGTCGGACTGATTTACAATTCCAAGGTACGGGGGAAGTCCGACAGAAAACTGGCATATTATACATATCGGCTCCTTGCTGAAAAGATGGACGAATTGATAAACGTCAGATACCTTGATTCTGTTCAAGGTGTCCATATATATGAGATACTGAGAAAAGGTAAAAAAATATATATTTTATGGATAGAGTGACTCCGCCGTTGGTTTCCATCATAGCTGTGTTGGGAGGGCTTATCATGTTCGCAGTGATGGCTTTAATGAAGAACATCTATATTTCCATTGCACTGCCGTTTCTCTTTGTCCTTCTGATAATCGTCTTTTTCAGTCTTGATTGGAAAGTGTATACGCTTATTTTCCTTGCTCCGGTGATGGTAGTTACTTTCAGATTTGATATGATTGTTAATTATATGTCAAATTATCTTGCTTATTTTCTTGCTTTTCCAAAACTATATACGCTTTTTGTACCAACCGTGTTTGCAGGTTGGATCATTCACAGAATGTCTGGCAGAATGCCCATCCAAAGAGTGTCTACGATAAACGGTGTTTGGGTGGCTTTACTTTCCTGGTCTTTCATAACCTATCTGTGGTCTCCCAATCCCATTTTCTGCTTTCTCCAGTTTTCTTTTTTTATCATTAATATCTTTATGTTTTATTTCACGGTAAATGCCGTCAATAACATGGAACGGCTCGATAACGTTATAACAGCCTTTATATTTACGGCTTTCATCTTTTCCATTGCAGCCATTGGTGGCCATATGTTCGCCCAATACAAAAGTCTTCAAAATACAACTTACTATCATTATAATTTCGAGGTAGTGAAGGATATTCTCTGTGTATTGTTCGAGTTTCGCATTCACCCCAGAAGAGCAGGTTTGCTATCTCATCCAAACCAGAACGGGTGCTTGATGAATATCGCAGTCGTATGCCTGTTGTATAGGATAGTTCGCAGGCAGGGGAGCAGGGGAATCAACATATTCCTTCTGATATTGATGGTAATGTCTGTATTTTTATCCCAGTCAAAAGCATGCCTTCTGATCCTGATTATGGTAGGTGCCATGTATCTGGTTGTCAATCAGAAGATTAAAAATAGGGCGATCAGCAATTCTGTCCTGTGGATCATCATGATCATCTCTTCATTTATACTGATTCAAGTAACGGTGAATAAATCCGTACTCGACAGGATTGCGGGAACGTCTTCCATTTCCACCATGGATGAGGACTCCATTTCAATGCGTTTTGAATGGTGGAAAAAGGGATTCCAATATCTCGACAATAAAAGCCATTGGATGGGTCTTGGCCCTGGGGGGTTTAAAGCCTACATGTCAAAGGATGAAGTACCTTATGCCCACAGTATATACTTTTCCATTCTTTTTGATATGGGTATTCCAGGATTCATATTACTTCTCATCATTATATGTTCTTATATCAAAAGGTTTTATGTCATATTGATGTCCCCCAATCTGGAACTATACGAAATATCCATTGTACTTGCCTTGATTCTTTTAATTATAGGTATTCATGGGCTTGTAGACTTTGAATATAACAGTCAATTTCTCTGGCCGATACTGGGTGTGGTCACGGCAGGCCTGGTCATGGCGGAGAACGAGTTGCGTGTACGAAACGACGAATGCCGCTCAGAGCAGGTGATGATTGCATCCGGAAGTAGTTGGCCCCGACTTGAACCGATATAATTGAGGCGGATGGTTTCATTCAGATCGTTTCTGTGGGAGAGAATCATGACTCATGACGAGAATTTTTTGCGCGATTTGTTAAGGATAGTTGTCTGGTACCCACTTCGATGGATGCTGCTTGTGCTTCCCATCAACGGGTGTCTGTCCATTCTCCGCTGGATGGGTGATATCCATTTCGCTTTTTCAATTGGGAAAAGAAATTTATTGATCCATAATATCAGGAAAGTTGTCGGAGATCGCAAAATACAGTGGTATCACAGACAAATTCGCGAATATTTCAGGAACCATTATGTCGATCGGCTGATGATATTCATTTTTCCAAGATTCATGGAGAACGAGATCAATCGTTTCATCGAATTCAAGGGTCTTGAAAACTTGGATCATGCATTACAGGAAGGAAATGGCGTCATTCTGGTTCATGGCCACTTCGGGCCGGTGCATATTCCGCTGGTAGTGCTGGCGCGTCTTGGATACGGTATGAAGCAGATCGGATTGCCGTCTGATGAGGGCCTGAGCAGGATTGGTAGAAAAGTGGCTTTCAGGTTGCGGCTTCATTACGAATCCATGATTCCAGCAGAGATTGTCAAGGCAGATGGGTTCTTGCGACCGGTATTCAAATGGCTTCACCAAAATGGTGTGGTGATGATTACAGGTGACGGCACGGGTACCGAGCAGAGAGTTGGTCGGCATAGTTTGTTCCGATTCTGCAATCAACCTGTTTTGTTTCCGATCGGGCCTTCGCTGTTGGCTGAAAAAACAGGGGCATCCTTCCTGCCGATGTTTCTGCTACCGGGTCAGAAAAAGCCGTTTTGCATCATCATTGAACCACCGTTGACTGTAGATGTGGGTGCGATCGATGGGGCTACGAATCGAACTGAAAAATTTGTCGGGCGTCTGCAACATTATGTTTTGCAGTATCCGGGTTGGATGCATTTTCTTGACAGGTTCACTGAAGGAAAGATGGTTGCATCCACGATTATGTCGAGATACAGTTAACAAATGCACCTGCAAAAAATCAAAACCAATATTTCCCATTTTAATCGGCTGTGTTCCAGACGTACCGAACCGATTATCGTGGTTTCGGGATTGCCCCGATCTGGGACGTCCATGATGATGAAAATTTTGGAATCCGCTGGTATCCCCTTGCTGACTGATGGCTTCCGTATGGCGGATGAAGACAATCCCAAGGGATATTATGAATATGAACGGGTGAAAAATCTTGCGGAGGGTGATACCGCCTGGTTGCATGAGGCACACGGCAGAGCAGTGAAAATCATCTCTGCGCTGTTGCCGTATCTGCCGCTTGACTATATGTATCGTATCATATTCATGCAGAGAAAGATCAGTGAAATTCTGGCGTCCCAGCGGAAGATGCTTATAAACAGGGCTTCTGAACCGAATTCGGTCAGTGATACTGAAATAACAGCTTCTTATCAGAGACATTTAAAAAAAATAGAAATGTGGCTGAAGAGTACCTCCAATGTTCAATACATTGTTATAGATTATAACCTCCTGCTGTCTGCTCCTGAATCTCACTTGATGCAACTGAACGGTTTCTTAGGGGGAAAGCTGGATATGAAATCCATGCATGAAGGCATTGACCCGATTTTATATCGTAATCGAGACTGAATGTACCGTATTTATAACCGAAAAAAACGAATATTGACTGCGATTGCCGATAGTATCGGCAATTTGGCAGTCAGGCTTTTGAATCCTTTCGATGTAGTGGCAGAAATCGTTCCGAAAAAGGTAAAACATATTCTCGTGATCCGTACGGCATATATCGGTGATGTCGTTATGACGATACCGATGATAAAGCTCCTTAAAACACGGTTTCCCGATGCACGTATTTCTTTTTTGACATCAACGGTTGCCGCCCCTCTGCTGAAAAACAATCCAGACATCGATGCGGTTATCGAGTTTAACCCTTTCTGGTTTTATCCGGCTCGCATGCTGGATTATCTGACTTTTATTCGAAGGTTGAAGCATCGCCGATTCGACCTGGTCATCGAGGCGCGCGGAGATATTCGGGAAATCCTGTTGCTGGTTCTCCCCTTGGACGCTCGGTATAAACTGAGCTATGCCGTGGGGGGAGGTGCATTTGCACTCACCCATGTGGTTGCCCATCCGCAAGTCAATCACCGGGTGGATTACCATCTGGACATGGCTGCCTTTTTAGGCGCACAAGTGGATCGAACCCATCTTGATTGGGGAATTCATCTTACGCCCGAAGAAAAAGTTCATGTTGATAAAATATTGGAGAAGGAAGGGGTTCATCAACCATTCTGGTGTGCACATCCCGGTTCCAGGTTGCCATTGAAACGATGGATGAACGATCGTTACGCAGCCGCTTTCGATCATATCTCTGAAAAAATCCGGTGCCCGCTGGTGTTGTTGGGTACGTACAGCGAACTCGCGGATGTGAAAGAAATTGCCGACCGATTGAAGCATCGGCCATATATCTTGGCCGGCAAAATCAATTTGCGTGAAATGCTTGGAATTATTCAAAAAGCATCTCTTTTTGTGTGTAATGACAGTGCGCCAATGCACATCGCCGCTGCGGTACAGGTTCCGACAGTGGCGATCTTTGGTCCGTCGAAATCGATGCAGACCGGTCCCCGCAGTCCCGTGGCAATTGTCGTGGAAAAGCCGTTTATCTGCCGGGCGCATTGTGATGAGAAGACTTGTACAAATAATATATTTTATGAATGCATGAAATCGATTGCGGTAAAAGACGTTGTCGATTCGGCCTTGGAGTTGTGGCAGCGGACATCGGGCCGTCGATAAAAATGTTTTACTCCTGACATGCAATCCTTTTATCGGTTCAGATGCTTTTTTTTATGAATTTGCAGAATTGGGAACAATGGAACGAACATGAAGGTTGCAATCAAAAAAGCGGCATCCCGCAAGGAAATCTTTGCCGGTGTCGAAGATATTTTCAACAGTTTTCAACATGTTCTGCCCACATCTTCGGATGCGCGAATATTGTTGAAACCCAATCTGAATGCCAATATGAATGCCTTGACCGGCAACACCACCGATCTGCGGCTGATGGCGGCTGTGATTACCCACCTGAAAGATGCCGGCTACCGCCACATCACCATCGGCGAAGGAACCAACAGCGGTTATTATCGCAACCGGATCAGTGTCATATCCCGCCTGAAAGTGGACAGCCTGGCACGGTATTTCGGCGTGAATGTTTGCGATCTGAATCAGGATCGACCGCAATTTGTCCGATTTGAAAAGGGAATCCTCGCGGGTGTGGCGGAAACCTGTTTTCAATGCGATTTGTTGATCAATCTTCCCAAAATCAAAACGCATTTCGAAGTCGGGATGAGTGTCTGTCTCAAAAATCTGATGGGATGCCTGGTCGGCCAGGAAAACAAGAAGAAAACCCATCAGGATCTGGCCAAAAACATCGTGAATCTCAATCAGCAACTGAGGCCGCATCTGCATGTGATCGATGGGCTGATTGCCATGGAGGGGCTGGGTCCCACACGGGGAAAACCGATCCAACTGGGATTGATTATCGGCGGAACCGATCCCTATCTTCTGGACATGCTCTGTGCCCACCTTGCCGGATTCGATCATCGCGATATTCTGACCTTGAAAATTGCCGAATCCCGTGGTCTGATCGGTCCATCCCATTTCGACTATCTGAAAAGTCTCAAACTCGATGGATTGGTCAGAAATTTTGAACGGCCCACTGCAAATTTTCTGGCGTCTTTCATCCACAGTCCTAAACGGCAAAAGTATTTTCTGGCGGTTCGCAACACGCCTTTCTTCACCTGGCTGGCGTCCACCCGAATTTTCGGCTATCTGTTGTTTGCATCCGGACTTCGGCAGGACAATTTCATCCACGAGGAAATGGTGCTGAATCGCCTGACCTTTATACCGGAGCGCTGTGATCCGGGGTGTACCCGGTGTGCGGATTACTGTCCGCTGGCACTCGGCATTCCAAAGCGATTCACTGAAAAAGGCATGGACTGCATCGAATGCCTCTATTGTTTTCTGGTCTGTCCGCACAAAGCGATCGGTTTTGAGGGAGAGCTGGGATTCATGGCGGAACAGTTGCGACAGTATGATGAGATTACCCGCCGCATTGCCGGCTAACGATCGATGAAAAGTATAGATATGAAGGTTCTGGTACTCAATCCACCGTTTTTACCGAAATTTTCGAGGCCGCAGCGCAGCCCTGCCGTTACCAAGAGTGGCACCCTGTATTTTCCGATATGGCTGGCATACTGTGCCGCGGTACTCGAAAAGGACGGATTCGAAGTCGTTCTTACAGATGCTCCGGCACGGGATATCGATCTGCGTGAAGTCGTCCGGCAGGCCGTGACATACAGCCCACGGCTGATCGTCATGGATACGAGTACACCGAGCATTCGAAACGATATCGATGTGGCCGAAGCACTCAAGAAAGTGATTCCCGACAGCTTTATCGTACTGGTGGGAACGCATGTTTCGGCCCTTCCCGATGAAACGCTGCGGCTCAGCAATAGTATCGATGCCGTGGCTGTGCGGGAATACGAGTTTACCATTCGGGACCTGGCCCGGATGCTGGCTGATACCGAAACGGGGCTTCCCATCCATAAAGAACGCATCACCGTTCACGGGCTTTGCGTCAACACGGCAGCAGGCGTGATGCAGAACCCGGATCGCCCGTATATCGACAATCTGGATGTGCTGCCGTGGGTCAGCACCGTCTATAAACGCCATCTCGACATTCGGGATTATTTCAATCCCAATGCGCTGTACCCCATGGTGACGCTGATTACCAGCCGGGGATGTCCGTTTCGATGCAGTTTCTGCGTCTATCCGCAGACACTGACGGGAAGAGCCTACCGGTTTCGGAGCATTCAAGATGTTCTGGATGAAGTGGAATACGTGATCCGCGCATTTCCCGATGTCCAATCCATTTTCTTCGAAGACGATACGCTGACGGCCGGCAAGAAGCGGTGTATTGAGCTTGCCGATGCCATGATCGGCCGCAATATCCGGATTTCCTGGACTGCCAATTCCCGATTCGATGTGGATTTGGAAACCATGCTGAAAATCAAGGCTGCCGGCTGCCGACAGTTGTGTGTCGGCTTTGAAAGCGGGGACCAGCGAATCCTCGATACCATGAAAAAAGGCACCAAACGCGACCGCATGTTCCAGTTCATGCGGGATGCCAGACGGGCGGGGCTGTTAATTCATGGCTGTTTTATGATGGGATTTCCCGGTGAAACGCCGGAGAGCATTCGGCGCACTGTTGATCTGGCCATTCAATTACATCCGGATACGGTTCAGTTCTATCCGGTGATGGTATATCCCGGCACCGACGCCTATCGGGAATACGCGCAGAAAGGGTGGATAACCGCATCCGATTTCAGCCGCTGGATCACCCCGGACGGGCTTCATAATTGTGTTGTCAGAAATGAGACCCTGACGTCTGCGGAACTGGTCCGGCTGTGTGACCAGGCACGGCGCCGGTTTTATCTCAGACCGGAATATTTTCTGTATAAATTGATCCAGATTCTGAAAAAGCCGGAGGATATTCCCCGCACGGTAAAAGCCGGGGCTGCTTTTTTCAAGTATCTGCTGATGGGATCCAAGGTGTAAAAACATGCAGATGGCAGAAAAGGGAAATTCCGTCGATTTTTCCGTGATTGTGCCGGCTTACAATGCCGAGCAGACGCTGGTGTCTTGTCTTGAATCGCTGACGGCACAGACCGTGCATCAAGACAATTATGAAGTCATCGTGGTCGATGACGGATCGACCGACAGAACAGCGGAAATTGCCAGACGATTCAATATCCGCTATCTGTTCCAGAAAAATCGGGGACCGGCATCTGCACGAAACCATGGGGTGCATGCGGCACAGGGGCGGATCATTTTATTTACGGATTCGGATTGTGTGCCGACTCCCCATTGGATCGAAGAAATGGTCGAACCGTTTACCGATCCTCAGGTTGTGGCCGTAAAGGGGAGTTATCGGACGCGACAAAGGGAACTGGTTGCACGATTTGCTCAGGTGGAGTTTGAAGACCGGTACGACATGCTTCTTCGGCATTCGCGCATCGATATGGTGGACAGTTATTCCGCAGCGTTCAGAAAAGATGCTTTCGAAATCGCTGGTGGCTTCGATGAAAGCTTTCCCAAAGCCAACAACGAAGATACCGACCTTTCTTATCGGCTGTCCGCCGCCGGATGCAAAATGGTTTTCAAGCCGGGTGCGGTTGTCTATCATCGGCATCCCGCCACGTTGTCGAGATATTTGAGAGTCAAGTTCTGGAGGGGCTATTGGCGCATGATCGTGTACCGCCGCCATCCCCGGAAAGCTGTAGCAGATTCTTATACGCCGAATGTGTTGAAAATTCAGACGATGCTGATGGCGTTGTCTTTTATTTTGCTGCCCATATCATTTCTGGTTCGAAATGTATTTATTTGGATTTTATGGCTGTGTACCGGGGTGATGGTTCTTGCAATTCCTTTTTCTATCAAAGCCTACCGCCGAGATAGATGTGTAGGAGTCATCGCTCTATGGATCATTTTGTTACGTTCAATGGTGTTTGCAGCCGGAAGTTTGTTGGGTGTTGTTCAGTGCCTGATACAGAAAATGTTTAGCAAAATTGATAAACATTTGTTTAAATGTAACCGTTCACCCCCCCCTGCTTAATTATTCAGGAAGATAGTTATCGAAATGACAACTGAAAATTGACCACAAAGGTCGCTTAACGGTTCGACCTTTCCCATCAGCCCCGTCGGGGGAATCAATACACCCAGGGTGGTCAATTTTCGGTTATCAAAACCATCAGTGAACATCCATTCGCGGGTTCTCTATCCTTGTAAAATCATATATTGATTCAGTTTGTTAGGTTTAGAAGATATGCTTTTGCAGCCTCTTCTTCATTCAAATATAAATCTTTATTAAAAAGAGCTCTATTCCCACCGCGTCCCTCAGAAAAAAAGCTATGTGTGGCATATTCTTTTATATTAACGTTCTTAAATAATTTTCCTATAAGTATAGCTTCTCTATAAAAATCTGTACCTATGTCGAGTCCCATTACACCTAAAGGAGGCAATGTGCCAAATGGGATCGTTATTTTCCTGTATTCATAACAATTTATCATTGAAACCCACTCATTAAGACGACATTCTGGCATTGGAAGAGGAATATCTTTGTTTATTAGACTAACGGTAGTTCTTGGCGACTTAAATTGTGTTACATATGAACATATTTGTTCATATGATAAGTTAAGTGTCTGTATAATATTACCATCACAAACACCTGCAAATGAAAGAGGGCAGTTCCAGCATTGTCCAATTGAGCCTACACCAATATTTCCATTGTCGATTTCTTCCATCATTGAATCCAGAAAATTTTTATGAAAAACAACATCATTATGCATAATGAACATATATTTTGAATTCGATATTTCCAATGGATATTGATATCTAAGTGAATGCCGATATCGTTGATTATATTTAATTTTTTTAAAATCAAAATCATACGTGAATTTTTTTTGTTTTCTGATACGAAAGCCTTTTATTGAGTATCGTGTTTTCAATCCAAAGAAGTGTTTCGGAGTATATACTTCAATATTGTCATGTCCCAACTCTTTTATTAGACAATTGATATTAAAACTTTCTGGCTGCTTTTTTTCACGTATTAAATATATCTTATCAATAAATTGCTTATTATAAAGGAGCAGCGTTTTTAATGAAACCAGAGTTTGATAATACTTGCCAAAAATATTTATACATACATCGCATTTGCGATTTTCATTTCCCATAATATCAACTGCCTTGTCATCTTGCCCGATACATTTACATTCTCTGTCATTCGAAAAGGAATTTGTGATTTCGACTAAAACATCTTCGGTGATGGGGTATTTGGAGATGTAGAAAATCAGCTTTGGTGAGAAAGTCAAATTTCTCTACGAGGAAGAAATTGTTTTCTTTGTATGCCGAAATGGGAATCATTTTTTTTTGCCGGGCACTTAATGTTTCGTTTTCATGGCCATCGCTTCGAAAATACTCGCGGTACAAACCATTGCGACGATCAGCGTTGTGACAATTTTTGTAAATTTTTTCATACTTTCTCCCTTCTCAATTCCCATATCAGCGACTGATGGTTGCGTTCATGTGCTTTTCCCAGAACCGAAGGGCAAGATTCAACCACCCATCGGTATCGGCGCCTGTACCAATCCCAAATCCGTGACCAGCAGTTTTGTATCTGCGATATTCGACCTCCACTCCAGCGTTTCGTAGATTCTCTACCCGCCTATCGACAGAAGAGACATTCACGATACTGTCATTTGCGCTGACCGTTATAAACGTTGGCGGAGAATCTTCGGAGAAGCTTGACTGACCGGTATAAGCAATGACGGCTGTTGATGGTTTCGGAAAATCAGCGCCTCCGTACGCGGCCGCATAGGCCAATAAGTTATGGCTTTTTATTTAATTATTAATTCAACGAGATATAATCCACATAAGAAGATTGGCATCTCGGGGCCATCACATCTGGACGCTGCATTTCTGCAAATCGGTAAGATTTTCGCTATGAAACTATAAATTTATCCTAACCTTTCACCACAGCAATCGGTCTTAGCTTCGCCACTTTCCGCGAAATACCGGCTCCGTGAACCACTTCCACTACCTGAGAAACATCTTTGTAGGCATCGGGCATTTCTTCGGACAGTGTCGATCGGCCAGTCCACCGCACCAGAATACCTTTGTCTTCGAGTTCCCGATGAATCGAGCGGCCCTTGCTGGCTTTCTGGGCAGCAGTCCGGCTTAATACCCGGCCGGCACCGTGGCAGGTGGATCCGAAGGTCTCTTTCATGGCGTTGTCGGTTCCTACCAGAATGTAGGATGCCGTTCCCATATCTCCGGGTACGATGACCGGCTGGCCGATGTGGCGATAATTTCCGCGCAGGCAAGGATGCCCAGCCGGAAAAGATCGGGTCGCTCCTTTGCGGTGAACACAAAGCACCCGAGACTTTCCGTCGATTTCATGGATTTCTTTTTTGGCGATATTGTGACAGACGTCATAGATTAGACGAAAGCCCAGGTTTTTCGGCCCGATTCCCAGAACATTTTCCATGATTCTCCGGCTGTGGTGCATCAGAATCTGACGATTCGCCCAGGCATAGTTGGCGGCACAGGCCATGGCCTTGAAATAGCGCCTGCCCTCCTCGGAGTTGATCATGGCACAGGCCAGTTGCCGGTCCGCCAGTTTGAATCCGAGTGTGTGGGACAGCTTGTTCATCATCGCCAGGTAATCGTCGCAGACCTGATACCCCAGACCACGGGAACCCGAATGCAGCATCAGCGTCACCTGCCCTTCGAAGATACCGAAGCCCCTGGCGATGTCCGGGTCGAAAATAGTATCCACAACACCGACCTCTAGAAAATGATTGCCGGAGCCAAGGGTGCCCAGTTGTTTTTTCCCCCGATCCATGGCCCGCTGGCTGACTTCAGACGGATCCGCTTCGGGCAGGCAGCCGCCATCTTCGGTATGATCCAGGTCGGATTCCTCGCCCATGCCGTTGCGGACAGGCCACTGGCTGCCGGTTTCCAGCACCTGTTTTTCATCGGATGCCGTCAATTTGACCGACCCGGTCGATCCCACCCCACAGGGAATATTCTGATACAGCGCGTTGACCAGCGATTCAAGTTTGGGCCGGACCTCCGATTCCATCAAGGATGTGGCGGCCAGACGTACGCCGCAGTTGATGTCGTATCCTACCCCTCCCGGAGAAATAATCCCGGTTTCCCAGTCGAAGGCCGCCACACCGCCGATGGGGAATCCATATCCCCAGTGCATATCCGGCATGGCCAGGGATGCGCCGACGATTCCCGGAAGGGTGGCCACATTGACCACCTGGGTGAAGGCTTCCTGGCTGTCGGTGGCGGCCAGCAGGGAACTGCTGGCATATATCCTGCCCGGCACCCGCATGTCGCCGGTTTGCGGGATTTCCCACCGGTAATTGTCGATCTGTTTGAGTGAAATAGCCATGGCTGTCCTCCTTAAATCCCCAGAGACTGCTGTTTGGATATGGGTGAACGGTGTACTTTTTGGATCGGTTTTTCATCCCGGGGCGGTGTAGGGGCTTCAGTTATCTTCTTGTACGTTACCCGTATCCTGTTCATTGGATCGATCTTGATTTCACTGATTTGATGAAGGAGGATGTTGATTTCCTGCCGCGTCATGATCGGAAATCCATGATGGACACTGACATATTTCAAATCTTTTTCCCGGGTTTTGCATTCATCGATGAAATTGCGGTGCGACGTGATCCGCTCGAATGTACGGGCGTTGAGAAAATCCCGGCAGTTCAATGCCTGATCCAGAATCAATTCTTTGAACCCGTTGTCCAATTCGACCCCGAAACTGTTCCGGCAGGATGCCATGGCGGCCAGGGTGGTGGTGCCCGTACCCAGAAACGGATCCAGAATCGTATCTCCTTGAAGTGAGTACATAAGGATCATCCGGTAGGCCAGTTCCAGGGGGTAGGCCGCACTCCGCAGCCGCACGTTGTCGTTCTTGAGTTTCTGGGTTGTTCCCTTGAAATCCCAGATATCCGAAAACCATTTATTGCGCTCTTCCCAAAAAAAGGCGCTTTCCATACGGGCCATTTTTTCCGTGTCGGAACTGAAACGGCGCTTGTTGCCTTTTCGAAACACCAGAACGAATTCATGCTCCAGCGTGATATAGGCACCTGCCGGAAGCATCCCGGAGCCCATGAATTTGTTCGGTGCATTGGTCTGTTTGCGCCACAATATGGCGGGCAGGGCATCGAAGCCTATACTTGTACAGAAAGAAACAATTCGGGAATGATTGGAATATAACTGGAACTTGTCATTGATGGTCCGTACGGCATCGCCGATATTGATGCAAAGAAAGGCGCCGTTCTTGAGTACCCGGTACATCTCTGTCCAGACGGCATCAAGCTCTTTGTGCATCAGGGAAAATGCCGTGTTCCCTTTTCCTGTCTCCAGCGATTGCTGGATGGGAGCCGAAAGGGATACAAAGAGTTCATCCCACATCTGGATCATCGGATAGGGGGGGGACGTGACCACCAGATCGATAGACTGATCCGGAATTGCGGAAATCTTTTTGGCATTGCAGAAAATAATCTGGTGTTCGGTGGTAATCACAATGTGATCCTTTGCTTGAATTAAACATCAAAAATGACAATAGCTTCCCAGCCTTCAGGGGATGGGCGGACCTGAATACGGTGATAGGTGACGGCCTTGATTTCATGATTCAGGCGATGGCGATCGGCATCATAAGGTTCAAGGCGGATGGTTGCGGATAACTGGAATTCATGAATTTCCATCACATCAATCTCTTTTACCAGCCGTTCCGTGCCGGTCCAGAAATACAGCAGCTCCCGCAGCCAGTTGATCATGAGATCGGCCCAGTCCGATCCTCCTACCTGAATGGAACATTCCATGGCGGGTTTCACCCGGTCGCTGTCGGCGATCAGGTCGAAAAGGGCCAAGCCGGCATTTTCGAAAAGAGATTTGATATCCGCCCCACACACCTCGATGCCGCAGTCTGCGGTGGGGTCGATTCGTCTGTATGTCATGTTATCGAGAGTCCTGTATCAAGACATGCTGTTTCAAAGGGTTAGGCAATTTGCATTATTGAAAATATACTGCGAACGGGCATAATCTTAACTATTTGAACCCCCACCCCAACCCTCCCCCGCTGGGAGAGGGAGGAAAGTAAGGATTATGCCCTTTCGCAGTATAGTGATCCGATGGAGAGAAAATTCCAAAGCCTGTGTGTTTGCAGCTTTTTAGGGAAGCAGTAATTATCGATATACCGTTAAGGGATGAGGAATACAAAGGCTAAAATATAACCAAGCCCCCCCAATCGAATCTCGTAGAGATAATCGAAAATAGCCCGGCAATTCATTGCCGGGCTAAATGCCAAACAAGTGTAACAAGTTCCGTAGGAACAACAGAAAAAGCCACATTGAAAGGCAAATGATGAATGGATACGCTGAACAACATATTCGGTACAGATGTTCTGCCGTTCCTACGGAACTGATATTCTTTGTATTGTTTGTTGAAAATCACCTTATCATGGTGGAAGTGTAATTATAAGGGTTATAATTGTCAATATTGAAGCGGTTTTCATTGCTGAGACAATATATTGCTTTCAAGATAATGCATTCGGGCGCGTTATCCTAAGAAATTACCAAGTCCATGACAATTGAAGATGTGCAGCTTTATATTGAATATATTTTGCCGACGTTCTATAAAATTCAGAATATTACCATCCTCCAGACATTTCCCCGCTGGGGGGAGGGGTGAATGATTACATGTGAGGTGTTGACCGGCAAACAGAAGAAAGAAGAAACCCATGAATCTTTATATCGTAATCAGGATCCGAACCGATGCCGATGTATACTGCGAACGGGCATAATCTACACTTTCCTTATGTTCCCTCCCCATAGACGGAGAAAGCATTGATGAAATATCGTGATTTGATCCAATTCAGTCCCATTACGTCGGTGATCAAACTAGTGCAGTCATCCGATATGGACCAGGCCGCAAGTTTGGTCAAACAATATGTTTTCTCTCAGAAAATCAAAGAAAATATCCGGGAAGTCGTTGTCCGGAATCTTGCGGTTGTTCCATCCGGCGAGACATTTGGCATTCAGATTGTGGGCAGTTACGGCACGGGTAAATCCCATCTGATGGCGGTGATTGCCGCCATTGCAGAAAATGAGTATCTTCTGGATCACTTGCAGGATAATTGGATTCGTAAAGATTTTCAACAGTTTGCTGGTCAATACAAAGTCCTGCGGTTTGAAATCGGCACAGACAAGCCCTTGAAGGATGTCGTGTTTGCCCATCTCGAACGATTTCTGAAAACCCTGAGAATCCAATTCAAGTTCGATGAGTCATCCAGTTTTTCCTGGAAAACGCAGATTCAGCAGATGATGGCCGAATTCGAGGAAGCCTTTCCGAACCAACATCTGCTGGTCGTAATCGACGAATTGCTGGAATACCTGAAAAGCCGAAGCCTCATGGAGCTGGGTAACGATCTGATGATGCTGCGCCAGCTCGGTGAGATGTGCGACCATTCGCGATTCAAGCTGATGTTCGGTGTCCAGGAGTTGCTCTATCGGGCACCGGAGTTTCAGCACTTGGCCGACATGATGAACAAGGTCGTGGATCGCTATTCGGATCTGGTAATCACCAAAGAAGATGTTTCGTTTGTGGTCAAAGAGCGGCTGCTGAAAAAAAACAAACATCAGAAATCGCAGATCCGCCGGCACCTGTCCGATTTTACTCACCTTTTCGAAGACATGCGGAACCGCTTCAACGAATATGTGGCGATGTTTCCGGTTCATCCCCGGTATATCCGCCATTTGGAGCGGATCAAGTTCGGCAAAAGCCAGCGTGAAATCCTGAAGGTCCTCAGCTTCGATTTTGCAGAGATGATCGATACCGATGTGCCGACCCGGGCACCTGGCTTGATCACCTACGACCGTTACTGGAAAGAACTGTGCAGTTCCATGAACACCATTCCGGATATTCGCCAGGTCAAGGACATTTCGGAAGTCATTCATGATAAAATCCAGAAATACTTCACAGGCACCCTGTCCAACAAAAAACCGGCGGCCATCGCCATTGCCGATGCGCTGTGTCTGTCCATTCTCTATGACGATCTCGACAAGAAAAACGGTGCTGGCGTCCAGTCTCTGTGCGACGATCTCTGTATCACCCTGCCGGAGGTAAACGATGCCGAGCTGTTGCTGGTCAATGTCGATACCATCGCCAAACAACTGGTGGCCGCCACCAGCGGACAATACGTGGGTATCAACGACCAAACGCACGAGTTCTATATCCGGGTGGAAGGCGATAGAAATTTGGATCAGGATATCAAGGATTATGCGGAGCAGGTGCTGGCCAGGTCAGCGGAGCAGTCCGACGCCTTTTTCTTTGATTTTCTGCAGCATATCATTCTTATCAATCAGAAATCCTGTCGCCAGGGCTATAAAATTTTCGAACACAGCCTGAACTGGCTGGATAAAAAATCATACCGCCTCGGCTATATATTTTTTGGCAATCCCAATGAGCGCAGCACCACCGAACCGATTCAGGAATATTACATTTTTTTCTGTCCTTTGTTTTCCATGATTGCCATCAACGACGTTTCCGACGAAGTCTATTTCGACTTGTCCGATCTGAGCGACGACTTTAAAAACGCCATCTACCTGTTCGGCGCAGCCAAAGCCCTGGAAGGGTCGGCGCCCAGCAATCAGAAGGCGGCATTCAGAGAAAAAGTGAATACGCTGCTGAATCGTTCCACAGCCCTGTTTGAAACCGAATATATCGAAAAAACCCGAGTGGTTTATAACGGTCAGACGAAGCCTCTCAAATCGTTTCCGCTGCTGGCCGAATGCAGCACCAAAGAACAAGTTTTCAGCGGGATTGCCGCCCACCTGCTTACACCCCATTTCAATGATAAATATCCGCATTATCCGGCTTTCAAGGAGTTGAACCACCCGATCAGCAAAGACAATACATCCCCGAGAATTCCTGCGGAAGTTATCAAAACCCTTTTTGAGTTCCTGGGGCTTCCCGATCTGACGGCTGAACTGGAAAACAGTGAAGCCTACATCCAGATCGCCACGAAGGTAAAGGAAATGGTCGATCGCATTGTCAAGGCAAAAACATTGGCCGCATCCGGCATCAAATGCCGAGATATTGCATTGATTCCCGATGAGCAGATACAGGCTCACCAAACCGCACTGGATCGTCTCTTGACCACACTGGATCAGATTCAGCCATATAACACCATCGGCAAATTGAAAAATTTGCCGTTTTCATCCGACCAACTCAAAGAGATTTTCTCGGCATACCAGCTCTGTCCGAAAATCGAACAACTGCACGATCTTTCCCAAAATATTTCCAAACTGGTCACCTATCTGGCGCAAGCCATTTCTTATTTACCGACAAGTGAACAGCCCTTGTACGATGATATGCAAAAGGCGGTCAATCAATTGCCGGAATATCTGGCATCTGGTGACAAAGCCGAGATTGGCCGGTATGAAACCGCACTGAAATTCCTGATCGACCGGTATGCCGATTATTATATGTCCTGCTACACTCGTTGCCGACTGTTCCGGGAATCGGTGTTGCAAAAAGAAAATATCCTGAAATCGGACAACAAACGTATCTGCGATATTGTCCGTGATGCCGATTTTCTGTCGGCCTCGGAATACACCACCTGGTTGAATATCGTCACATCGCTTACCTCCGGGGATGAGGCTGTTACCAAAGACCGGGTCAAAGAATATCCCTATCACGATTTCAATCCGAAGGAGCATATCGGCAACCCCGTTTACAATATGGCCGATCTGGAAGAGCGATTGCAGGGCATCCTGGATAAATGGATCAATGCCATGCGCGCTATCTTCAAAGACCCGAGTGTCACCAGCAATCTGGATTTGCTGAACACTGACGATCGGGCCTTGGTGGAAAACTTCAGAAACGGCGCTTGCGACCTGACGGTTGCCAATGCAACTACATTGCGGGATCTGATTTCCACCCTATCCAGGGGGATCGAGTCTGTCGAGCTGACCGCCGACACCTTCAAATCCATTTTCAGCAATCCGTTGACGCCGTCCGAGGCTATTGCGGCCTTGACAGAGCGGATCAATTCACTCTGCCAAGGAAAAGAGCGCAGCAAAGTTCGGATGATATACCTCGACCGGCCGTAAATGGCATATTCCTGAATTCATTTGATTAAGACTTCAGATTTTCGATTACCCCCGGCTCGATTCGATCCAGTGCCTTTTGGGGGGAGACCACCCGATTTTGCCAGTTTGTCATTGAAGCAGTTGTCTGTTCCATAGCTTGATTCTTTCATCGTAAGAATGATCACCGCAAAGGCGCAACGGTCGCAAAAAGAATATCATCAAGAGGGCTTGGTTCTAACTTGGTCCACTCCAATCGAAAATAGCCCGGCAATTCATTGCCGGGTCAATGAGAATGAATAGTATCAGTCCCATAGGGACGACAGAAAAGTTATTGAATAACCGTTTATAGGAAATTGCGGATTGTGACCGGTCGAGGATTATCGGTTGTCGATCCGGGTCAGCCCGGCATCTTGCGCATATTGAATGGCTTTGGTGTGTTCCTGAGCCGTGATTTTCCGTCGCAGCCACTTGATGTTGCCGATATCACCGCTCGGTTGATACTGGGGCATGATGTTGACATAGGCGTTTCTGGAGACTTTGGATGCTATGAATTTCATGATTTCAAGCGTTTCCGCCAACCCGTCGGGCATGATCAAATGACGGATGAGTACCCCCCGTTTTGCCAGGCCGGAGGCGTCCAGCACCAGATCGCCAACCTGGCGGTGCATTTCCAGAATGGCCTTTCTGGCGGCATCGGGATAATCGGGCGCGCCACAGGTGACATCCGATGAACGGGGATCCCAGAACTTGAAATCCGGCATGTAGATATCGATGACACCCTCCAGAATCTGAAGCGTTTCCACGGCGTCGTATGCGCTGGTATTGTAGATCAAGGGTAGGGTCAGCCCTCTGGCAGCGGCGATCTGAATCGCTGAAAGAATCTGAGGGACGACATGCGACGGGGTGACGAAATTGATATTGTGGCAGCCTTCCTGTTGCAGCGCCAGCATCATCTCTGCCAGTTCCATATCGGAAACCGGGTTTCCTGCGCCTTTATGGCTGATGTCGAAATTCTGGCAGAAATTGCACTTCAAATTGCATTGGGAAAAGAAAATGGTTCCGGACCCGTGTTGGCCGACCAGCGGGGCTTCTTCACCGAAATGGGCATGATATCCGTAAACAACGGCCTGATCGGTGGTTTTGCAGATTCCTTTCTGACCGCTCAGTCGGTTGACGCGGCATTTTCTGGGGCAAAGCTGGCAGGACTGAAGGATTTCGGCGGCCTGCCGAATTTTGTTCTTCAACAACCCGCTTTGCAATGTGTCGATATAACAGGGTCTGTAGTTGTCCATTGAAAATTATCCATTCATGATGAAGTTATGTGAAGGTTCAGATGTCGGATACACTGTATTGTTGGGCTCATTGAAAATGATTTCCCCTATCCAAATAATAAAGAAATCTTGCAAAGTCAACAATCCGCCGTCGCTGCGGCTCTTCGGGCGATCGTATTGGTCATTGACGGGTCGTTCAGAAATTATCCTCCCCAGGCAACCAGACGTTAACGGTGAGCGGTGAGTTGGAAATCGCCTTGCCGAGCCGGATTGCCCAGGTATACCGGACTTGTCCATGCCTGATACATTCTTTCCTGCCCCTGCAATCGGGATCGGGCGTAAATGTAATGCCTTCCGGGAGGCAAATCGAACGTGCGGTCGATCTGCCCGGCAGCGGCATGTGCGATCAGGCATCCGTCGATCACAATGTCGATTCGTTCGACCGTGTTGCCGGATAATGCTCTGACACGAACCAAGCCTCCATCGTCAGGCAGATGCGCTCCCATGAGCAGTGTCTGTCCAGCGGTCTCGACAGACAGCAGCAGCGGGATTTTCGTTCCGGTGGAGCTTGCCTGTGTATGTCGGTTGGACAATGCAGACCACAGGCTGTTCCGGGTCAGCACAGGTGCGGCGATTCCCGCCAATCCACCGAGATAACGCATATTGGGGTCACATAAATCTTCAAGCCAACTGCCGGGGTGCCCCATGTGATTGTCTGTCCCACCGATAATTGACAGCAAGTACCGTGAATTTCCTTCACCAATCCATTTTTCGAAAAGGATGTTCCGTAACGTGTTGGCGGCCAGTGTTTCCGCGGATTCATGTTCGACCGGATCATCCTCCTGGAAACAGTTTGCGGATTCGGGCTGGTACCCTTCCGAATTGCCCCATTTGGAAAGGATTTCCACATGCCGGGTAAAATCGGTATCCATGACATTCCAGTCGGTGATGTGATTGGTTGCCGTTGTGCCATCGTTGGGTCCCAGATGCGCCGGCGTATGAATTATCGTAAATGCCCTGGGTTCGGTGGAGCCGGACATCGGCCTGAATTCGGAAAGATCGTTCCACAACGCCTGCGCGCCGGCGGCTCTTCTGCCCGGGAGCATGAAGCATGCCCCGATGCGATATACCGATACATCGGTCAGGCTTTTGAAAACGACGTTTTTGTGCCCATATCCGGTATCTTCCGAACATTCCGGCATGCCTTTGGTGTTGGTATACTCCCAGCCGGGAAAGACGATGAACACTTTTCCTGTGAATGGGTCTTCGTTGTTGTAAAGGGAGCTGATGCGCAGAATGCTTTGCCAGATATCGCTGTCCTGATTCGGCAGTGCCGACGGATTGACTAGTTCGGCATGATCGTTCAGCGCCACAAAATCCAGATCGGCCTGGTCTTTGGCCCGTGCAAATTCAAGCGCCGCGGAAGGGCTGTCCGCACCGCACAGAGCGGCATCCTTGGAATAACCGGTATGTGCATGAAAATCACCCCAGTACACATTTTCCAGCGTCAAAGAGAATTTCTCGAAAAAATGATAGGGAACATCGTTTTCCATAATCTGATCCCAATATGCAATATCTCCAAGTGGGTATAGCATCGGCTGATTGTCGAGATAATACAGCATATCGTTATAAACTGCGATAACGGCATGTGTATCGGAATAATAGCGAAATACGATTCCCTCTTCTGTTTGCAGGGTCTGTTGATTGGGAGGGGATAGATACTCCGGATAAGAAAACTCCAGCCAGTTAAAAATCCTTTTGGTTTCAGCGCAATGGGTGATGGAGGCCGTGCCGATCACCGATACCATGATGACGGCTATCCAGAAAATACGACAAGATAAGCTTTTCTTGGTTGAATCCATTTCGTCCTCCCATCCAATTATCGTTGGAAACTCGTCAATCCACGAAGCCCACAACAAAAAAATGCTCCGCGATAATGCGTGAGAATCACTTTTCATCCACATCCACATCCACATCCACATTCACATGCAGCTTGATCATAAGAAAGTGTCAACAGCATTTCAAGTTTTCAATGAAAACAAAAGCAGACCAAAGTTTTTCTCTGCACCGATGCCCGACTCTGTGCCATGGATTGCCGATCCTTGACGGATAGTCAACGCAATCTTATTTTGGATAAATCTCAAAAAAAGGAGTGATGATGAATACCAATACCGATTGTAGAGCTGATATCGAATTTCGAATGACATGGAAAAGCGAACATGCGACGCATGTCGATAACTATATGGCCCAGAACGTCAATTTCTGGCGCGACTGCTTTCCGCAGCATGTTTATCAACAGTTATTGAACAGAGCGGTTGGGGAATCGGTGGATTTCTGCATGAAATCCGGAGAAATCGTTCCGGGTTTTCAGTCATCCGCCGAACATGTTATCAACCCCTCCCAGTTTAACCGGAAAATGGATACTTCCCGTCTGATCGAACCCAGATCCGGGCGGTTCTATCCCAAAGGGATTCTGACTGGTATGGCGAATATTTTTCCGGTCAATATCGAACCATTCCGATGTGTGGCGGCCAATGATTCCGGCATTCAAGTCAGCTTGAACCATCCCTTGGCAACCGTTCCGATCGATCTGAAGGCAACCATTTTAAACATTCACGCCAAACCAGTCGATCGGGGAGGTACCTGCTATGACTGGCTGGAAGTGATATCCGCAGGGCCGGGAATGCAAAGCCGTATCGATGGCAACCCAACGGATTTTTTTTCGGATCAGCCGTTCGATCGTGACGATGAACAACCCGATCCCCTGTTTTATGCCGGTCCCCGGTTTGTGAATCACCTGGACGATCTGGCCATTTCGGTGATCATGGACCGGTATGCCGATTTACTCAACCCCGGCATGCGTATCCTCGATTTGATGAGCAGCTGGACATCCCACTTGCCCGATATCTCCTTTTCGGAAGTTATCGGCCTGGGGATGAACTCTGAAGAACTCCAGGCCAATAAGCGGTTGAATCGCTTTGTGGTTCAGGATCTCAATCAGGTCCCGACGCTTCCCTTCGAAAGTGGTTCTCTGGATGCGGTAACCTGTACGGCATCCGTCGAATACCTCATTCGGCCTTTCGAGGTGTTTTCCGAGATTTCCCGGATTCTGAAGCCCGGCGGACTGGTGATCATGACATTTTCCAATCGCTGGTTTCCGCCCAAAGCCATACGTATTTGGAAAGAACTGCATGAGTTCGAACGGATGGGGCTGGTTCTGGAATACCTGATCCAGAACGGATCATTTGTCAATCTGAATACGTATTCGATGCGTGGACTTCCCCGGCCGGAAAACGACAAGTATTTCGGGCAGCAGCGATATTCAGATCCCGTCTATGCCGTGTGGGGGAATAAGCAATAACCCGTGCCTGCTTCAAGGTGAGCCTTTGCGCCACCAGATGGCGTGATCGGCTATAGACATAGACATTCAGAAATAATTTCGATGCGTTAAGTTAAATCTCCGGTGAATTCGGGTGAATGTCCAGGTTATGCGTTTAAAAATGAATAAATCTGATCACTCAACTGGATGCCGCGATCGGTCAGGGCGCGGGTGCCGAATCGGGTGTTGAATTCCAGAAAATAAAAATGGCCGTCCACTTCGGCCACATCGAATCCCGCATGATCGATTCCGGTTTCTCGGGCAAAGGATTCGACAAGCCGGACAGCTCCTTCAGGGATGTCTTCGAAGCATACGGCGCCGCCCTGGGACACGTTGTTGTGAAACTGTCCAGGGGCGGCCTGCCGCCAATAGCCTGCCACCACTTCTTTTCCGATCAGCACCAGCCGGAGATCCCGTCGGATGTCCAGATATTCCTGCACATAGAGTACGGAATTGTTTTCGACGTAATCCAGAAAACCCTTTCGGGTCTGGATCAGAAAAACCCCCTGTCCCATGGAATTTCGGATTTCCTTGGCCACGAAGGGATAGCAGAACGCATCCAGTATCTGTTCGACCGCCGTGTCCGTATTGGCCAGGATATGGGTGTGCGGTGTGTTTTCGGGACGGACGGCCTGAAACGCGCGGGTCATCTCCACCTTGTCATGGCCGATATGAAAGCTGCCGATGCTGGGGAAAATCTTTTTTTTCCATCCGTACACCAGGGCGTTGATCTGCCAGTATTCGGGAAAAAGGACCCAGTCCGCCGCCAGAATGATATCTTTTCGGCTGAGCCACTGATCGGGTTTCAGGGCGATGACATCCGGAATGTGCAGGGTCCGTAAGGGGTCGAAGGAGACGAACCGGCCAGTCATGACAGCCGGTTCCGGTAATCGGTGTAACCGAATTTCCGCACCATCCGGAAGTCGCCGGCGGATGTCAGGATGCCGATGGACGGAAGCCGGACGCCGTTGAAGGTGGTATTCTTCACCATCGTATAATGGGCCATGTCCTGGAACACCAGGCGATCGCCCACGTTCAGGGGCGCGGGGAAGGAATAATCGCCGATGATATCGCCGGCCAGACAGGTGAGTCCGGCCAGTCGGTACGTATGCGGAAAATCTTCCGGCATGCCGGCGCCGTCGATGACCGGGCGGTACGGCATTTCCAGGACATCGGGCATATGTGCCGATGCCGAGGTATCCAGAATGGCGATATCCATGCCGTTGTGAAAAATATCCAGAACCGATGCGATCAGCACCCCGGTGTTCAGGGCGATGGCTTCTCCGGGTTCAAGATAGATGTCCATGGGATGTCGGGATTTGAATCCGGTGATGAGATCGCAGAGCAGATCCACATCATAATCGCTTCGGGTGATATGGTGTCCGCCGCCGAAATTCACCCATTCCATGCCGTTAAAAAATTCACCGAATCTGTCTTCGAACGCGGGCAGGGTTCGGGCCAGGGCATCGGCATTGAGTTCGCACAGCGTGTGAAAGTGCAGTCCGGAAATGCCTGCCAGACCCTGGGGGTCGAAATGGTTCCGGGTGACACCCAGCCGGGAATACGGGCCGCAGGGGTCGTAGATCGGCACGCGGACTTCCGAGTGTTCGGGGTTGACCCGAATGCCGCACCGGACGGGCTTTCCAGTACTCCGAATTCTGGATTGATACCGATTCCAGAAGGAAAAGGAATTGAACACCAGGTGGTTGCAGCACGCGAGGATATCGTCGAAATCCGCATCCGGAAACGCCGGGGCGCAGAAATGGACGTCCTTTCCGAATTCCTCCCGACCCAGTATCGCCTCATCCACGGAACTGGCGGAAACCCCGCAGAGATATTCCCGGATCACCGGAAACAGGCTGAACATGGCAAAGCCTTTGAGTGCCAGCAGGATGCGGCAGCCGGTTCTCCGCTGAACCGAATCCAGAATCTCGAGATTCCGGATCAGGGCTGTCTCATCCACGATATAACAAGGGGTCGGAATTCGGGGATCCGATAGTCGTTCCAGCATGGGCCTTATTCCTTGATTTCCTCGATCCACGGCAGTCCGCACTTGTTCAGCTCTGTCATGAACGGATCCGGATCGAATTCCTCGACATTGAACACGCCTTTTCCCCGCCATTTTCCGGTCAGCATCATCATGGCGCCGATCATGGTTGGAACGCCGG
>CAYQKZ010000001.1:27124-44275 GCA_964418135.1 uncultured Desulfobacterales bacterium | reverse complement strand
CCGAAAGGGCTCTCCGGAACGGCTTTTTTGGCGCTGCTGCTGATGGTCATGGCTATCAGTTCATACCTGGCCATGAATTTTACCGGTTCCACACCGTTCACATCGCCGTCCGGTGTGGAAAAAGAAATGCGATTGGCCATTCCCCTTCAAGCCGCTGCCATGCTGGCGGCAACAGTGCTGTGGATACTGGCGTCATTTAAATGAATAGGGATATTTCATGAAAACATTTCGATATCTGCCCGGGGTTGCTACCCTGTCCGTGGACAATGCCCTTTGTGTGGGCTGCGGGATGTGTGAAACGGTCTGCCCTCACGGGGTTTTGAAAATTGATCACAGAAAAGCCGCCATCGTCGATGCCGACGGATGTATGGAGTGCGGTGCCTGTGCCGTCAACTGCCCGGTTCACGCCGTTTCCGTCACGCCGGGGGTGGGTTGTGCCTCCTATATCATTCAAACATGGATCAAGGGAAAAGAAGCCGCCACGTGCGGGGGCGGTTCATGCTGCTGAAATCAATTGCGGGGAGGGTGCGCATCGAAACGTGGATTATTCCCGGTATGCTTTACACCAATGCAATCATGTTTGCACTGTCCCTGCTCATCCATCCCCTGAAAACGGGATTTTCCCTGAATCCCTTGACATTTCTGTCTCCGGACAACGGCAGTCTGATTCTTCTGGGCGCCACGGGGACGATTCCGATCCATCGGTTCGGCAGATGGTGGACCCTGATCTCGGCCAATTACCTTCACGGAAGTATTCTGCACATTTTCTTCAACATGATGGCATTCCGTCAGATCGCACCGGCCATTCTGAATCTGTACGGCGGATCCCGGATGATCATCATTTATACACTGAGCGGAATGGCCGGCTTCTGGGTATCCTACCTTGCCCGCATTCCACTGACCATCGGTGCTTCTGCCGCTCTGTGCGGCCTGATGGGAGCAGCCCTCTATTACGGAAAAAGCCACGGCGGTGTATATGGTCAGGCGGTTTTTCAGCAGATGAAAAGCTGGATACTGGGTATCGTAATATTTGGCGTTGTGGTTCCCGGAATCAACAACTGGGGGCATGGCGGCGGACTGATCTGTGGTGTGGTCTGTGCTGCGATGTTGGGGTATCGGGAAAAATCCGAAGAAAACCTCTTCCATCACCTGATTGCCGGCCTGCTCGTGACGGCTACCATCGGCATTCTGATACGTGCTGTCGCGATTGGTTTTTATATGCGATTCAGATAATGCGTTTTTTATCCAAAAGGCCGCGAATTTCAGCGGTCAGCTCCTGATCCGTAAATTGTCCGGCAATGATGGCGTTGGCCGGACAGGCGGCGGCGCAAGACCCGCATCCTCGGCACAGCGCTGCGCAAATCGCGGCGTGGGATGGCGACAATGAGATAGCGCCGTAAGGACAGACGTTCAGACAGACCCCACAGCCCGAACATCGATCGGGGTCCACTTCAGAAACACAAGCAGGAAGCCGGATGGGTTTTCCGGGAATCAGCCGGGACAGCATCAATCCCGCAGCCGCCTGTCCTTGTGCCACGGCATCCCCCATGCTGCATGGGCCCTGGGCGCAGCCGGCAATCCACACCCCTTCCCGCTGGGTGGAAATCGGCGCAGTTACCGGATGATCCGGCACGAAAAATCCATGTGCATCCACCGGAATTTCCAGACATTCAGAGAGAAAATCCGCGCGGTCCGATCCAATCAAGGCCGGCGCCAGAACCGCCATATCACAGATGTCTTCTTGTATCTGGTGGCGGGAATCCTTCCAGCGGATGCCAACGGCATTGTCTTGTGGATATATCTCGATGCTGTCGGGAGCGGCCATGCGATGGAACTGAATTCGATTTTGGAGAGCCGTCAGGAGTGTCTGACCGTCTTTTCCGGGCAAACACCAGTCCGAGAAATATACATGAACGGAAACATCCGGCAATTTCTGCACCATCAGCTCCGCAAACTTCAGCATGTACCGACAGCACACCGACGAGCAATAGGCTTTGAAAGCAGCCGTCCGGGAGCCGGCACACAGAATCAGCGCGATATGCCGGGGAAGTGTACCGTTTTTCAGGACGATATTTCCTTCGGTGGGTCCGGTTGCGCTGACCAGTCGTTCGAATTCCATGCTGGTATAGACATGCGGAACGGTTCCAACGCCGTAACGCTGCAGGACGGTGATGTCCGATAACTCGAAACCGGTTGCCAGCAGAATGCCGCCTATATGAATTTCTTCCAGAATATCGGTTTGTTCGAAGTCGATGGCTCCGAAGGGGCAGATATCCCGGCAGGCGGTGCAGTTTCCGACGGAAAAGTGGAGACAGAGGGTTGAATCGATGCTGGCAATATGCGGCAATGCACCGGGATATGGGATATAGATGGCCTTTCGGGTATCCAGATTTTCATTGTAGGCGTTGGGGGCCTCCTCCGGACATGTTTCGACGCAGACCCCACACCCCAGACAGACATCGGGGGAAACAAATCCGGCCTGCCGACGGATCTGAACCTGAAAATTGCCCAGAAACCCCCGAACACCCGTGATCTGGCTCAGGGTCATCACGGTGATGCGATCATGATGCAACACCTCGTCCATCAGCGGATCCAGCATACAGGCAGCACATTCACCGCCGGGAAAGACCGTCTCGAATCGGGCGGCCTTTCCACCAATGCAGGGGGCACTTTCAACCAGATACACCCGGCGATCCTCCTGGGCGGCTGCCCGTGCGGCACTGATTCCACAGATACCGGCCCCCACAATCATCATATCGGCACAGCAGGGGATTTCGCCTTCGGTCAGGGCGATGCTGAAGACCACCCGGTGAACGGCAGCGCGAATCAAATCTTTGGCTTTTTCGGTGGCAGCGGCTCGTTCCGGGGTCACCCAGGCGCACTGTTCGCGGATAGCGGCCACCTGCAGCAGGAACGGATTGTGTCCGGCACGTTGCAGCACACCCTGAAACGTTCGTTCATGTTCCTTGGGAGAGCATCCGGCAATCACGACATGTGTCAGCGCGTTGGATGCAATTTCCCGGGTGATCCGCTCCTGGCCTTCGGTTGAACACAGAGATTCATGGTTTCCGGTAAAGACGACTCCCGGCAGGGTCCGGACGTACGTCAGCAGGGAATCCATATCCACGGTATCCCGGATATTGGGTCCGCATGCACAGATGAAAACACCGATTCGGAACATGCGTCTCCATATTTTAATTACCAATATTGAAATTGCCGTAAAAAATAATTAGCGAAATTATTTTTCGGAATGTTTATAGATCAATGCGGGGTCCAACTGATATGTCCAGGGTGCCAGGGAATTCTTCCAGCCGTTTTTGGCGCGTTTGCCCTTGTAATAGCTGTCGTCATCCGACACCACATCCCCTTCATACCCATCCACGATATTGTAAACATTGGTAAACCCGACCTTTGCCAGCCGGTTGACCGAAGCCGAGCTGCGATGTCCGGACCGGCACATGATCAGGATCGTATCATTGAGACCGGCTTTCTGCTTGACCAGAGATTCGAATTCGGTATTGAGTTCAAGGATATACTCATTTTTCTCGGCATTCCACTTGCCTGTCCAGAGCATGGAGGGAATGTTGACAGACATTGGTGCATGCCCCACATATGCGTATTCTTCGGGAATACGGCAGTCGATGATTTTGACTTTCGTCGGATCGGCCTTCCACATCTCATAGGCTTCGATGGCTGTGACATATTTGCCCAGAGAGGTGTGTTTTCTTTCATCTTTGGGTGCGGGTGTCTCTGACCAGGACGAGGAACAAATACCAATAATCAAAAGAACTGCAGATAAAGCGATTAACCCTTTTCGAACCATTTTTTTCTCCTTTTTGTGATTGAGTAAAAGCATTTTCACCGCCTATTTTTTCAGTTGCCGCTGGACCGCTCCTGCAGCTTCCATCAATACTTCCGAAAACGTGGGATGACCGTGAACGGTTCGGGCGATATCTTCGGATGAGGCTCCCATTTCCATGGCCAGGACCGCTTCGGCAATCAACTCGGAAACATCAGGGCCGATCATGTGAATACCCAAAATCCGGTCTGTCTTTCCATGAACCAGAATCTTGACAAGCCCTTCGGTCTCCCCGGTACACCGGGCTCGGCCGTTTCCGGAAAACGGATAGACACCCGCAATATAAGGAATTTCCAGAGACTTGACCTGCTCTTCGGTCAGCCCCGCACACGCCACTTCCGGTCGGGTATAGACAATCGACGGCATCGCGTCATAATTGACCTCGGAAAAATGTCCGGCCATAGCGGATACCGCCGCGATTCCCTCGGCAGATGCCTTATGGGCCAGCATGGGGCCCGGAACCATATCCCCCACGGCATAAATGGATGGAACACGGGTTCGATAATTGGCATCAACGTGGACCTGCCCGGTTTTTTCGTCCAGGATGACTCCGACGGACTCCAGGCCCAGGCCTGCGGTCCAAGGTTTTCGTCCGACGGCAACCAGCACCCGCTCAAAATCCATGTTCTCTGTCTTGCCCTTGGATTCAAGGGACAGTTTGACACCGTCCTGGCCGACATCGGCATGAGTGACGGTGGTGTTGAGTCGAAACGCCATACCCTGTTTGTCGAGCAATCGTTTCAATGTTCGGCTGATCTGACCGTCCAGATTCGGGGCGATTTGCGGCATCATTTCGATGACCGTAACCGCTGACCCCAGGCGCTGCCAGACAGAGCCCAGCTCGATGCCGATATAACCGCCGCCGATAACGCCCAATGTCCGGGGAACTTCGGAAAAACTCAGGGCACCGGTGGAAGAGACGATCCGATTTTCGTCGAATTCCAAGCCGGGGATCGCTGCCGGAACGCTGCCGGTTGCAAGCAGAATGAATTTGGTTTCAAGGATATCAATCCCGCCGTCACCGCGGGTCACTTCAACGTGATAGCTGTCCGGAATCCGGGCCGTTCCCTGAACGAAAGTGATCCGAGCCGATTCCAACAATTTTTTCACCTGTCCGGTCAGCGTTTCCACTATCTGATTTTTGCGAGCCATCATGGCGGACACATCCAGCGTCAGATCCGTCATCCGAATACCGTGAATCGACAACCCGTTCTTCATTGTCTCGTAAATTTCACTGGAATCCAGAAGCGCCTTGCTGGGAATGCATCCCACATTCAGGCACACGCCTCCCGGCCGTGGCGCTTTTTCCACGCAGGCCACTTTCATACCGAGCCCGGCGGCTTTGACTGCCGCCGGATAGCCGCCGGGGCCGCTGCCAATGACCACTAAATCAAAGGTATTTTCTGCTGTCATGAATCAAATCTCCATCATGAGTCGTTCGGGTTCTTCGATGATTTCCTTGATTCGTTTCAGGAAAGAGACCGCGCCTCTGCCGTCCACAATCCGGTGATCATAGCTGAGAGCTACATACATCATGGGTCGAATGACGATGGCGTCATCGATCACCACCGGCCGTTTTTCGATCTTGTGCATCCCCAAGATACCGCTCTGCGGGGGATTCAAAATGGGGGTACTTAGAAGGGACCCATATACGCCGCCATTGCTGATGGTAAAGGTGCCGCCTTCGAGTTCGCTCAGGCCGAGCTTTCCGGAAGATATCTTCTCCACGACCGAAGCGATGGCTTTTTCCATGTCCGCAAACCCCAGGCGATCCGCGTGGCGGAGTACCGGAACGACCAGCCCCCGTTCGCTGCCGACGGCAATGCCGATATGATAGTATTCGTGATACAGAATGTCTTCCGCATCGATATAGGCATTGATCTCTGGGAAATCCCGCAGTGCGGCGACGGCGGCCTTGATGAAAAACCCCATGAATCCCAGAGATATTCCGTGTTTCCGTTTGAAGGCCTCTTTGTATCGATCTCTGAGCGCCATGACCCGGCTCATGTCGATTTCGTTGAACGTGGTAAGCATGGCTGTCTGCTGCTTGGCCTGAACCAACCTTTCGGCAATCCGCCGGCGGATCGGGGTCAGGGTTTTGCGGACTGTCACCTCGTCTACCGTCTTGAGAGGGGGTAACTCCATCTTTTTCTGTTCGGCTGATCCGGATAGAGACTCGGCAGGGTGGGCAGGCAGCGTCTCCAGATAGAGCAGGATATCCCCTTTGGTGATTCTGCCGCCGGGTCCGGTTCCAGCAACCGCAGCCGTATCGACCCCTTTTTCATGAACGAGCCGGCGGACGGCAGGAGAGAGAATCCTTGCGTCGTGAACAGATGCATATCGTTGTGCAGAAGAAGATACCTGCGGCGATTCCGAAGACAGGACGGTGCCCGACAACGCAGGTGTTGCCTCCGGCATCATCTGCGGTTTGGATGTCTGAAGTTCCGCTGACAGGGGAAGTGACGGTGGATCCGTCATGTGTGCGGGTGTGGCTTCCGCTGCAATTTCACCCACAGACAAGGTACCGACAATCGTTCCAATGGGCACGGTGGTTCCTGCCGGAACCAGAATATGGAGTACGCCGTCCGCCTCTGCCGCCACTTCCAGCGACACCTTGTCGGTTTCAATTACGAGGATGGGGTCATCTTTTTTGACGTTATCCCCGTCATGCTTCAGCCACTGGGCAAGAACCGCTTCCCGGACCGATTCCCCCACAGCGGGAATTCTGATTTCAATCATCATGCTGTGCCGCCTCCATTATCCTTTGCCCTTGTTGTTGAGCAGTGCTTCGAGGGATGCAAACGGTTTGTTTTCCAAACCTGCATCCGAACCGCCGCCCGGATGGTCACTGCCGTACCATTCCGCGTCCAGATAACGGGAGTGTTCGTTTTCATGGCAGTAAATACACAACAGCTCCCAGTTGCTGCCGTCCGGCGGATTGTTGTCGTGATTGTGGTCCCTGTGATGAACCGTCAATTCCCGAATTTTTTTTCCCTCAAATTCGCGGGTACATCGCGCACAAACCCATGGAAACAACTTGAGGGCTTTTTCCCGGTAAGTCTTTTCCCGCGATTCCCGGGTAGCCCTGGCTTCGGCAATGATCCGCTCCATCCGTTCGGCGTCCGCCGCTTTCTTTTTTTGAGACATATCACACCTTGTTCATTCTCCATTACTGATAATGTTGGATTTTTGTCAATAACGATTCCAGGTACCGCAGCCTGGCTCAGCATATCCAGCCCTTCTTTGCGATCTACCCGTCTGGCGTGTCCATGGCGGAATAGCCGGATCGATTGCCGAGATGAGCCATAATCCCTCCTCAGATAACGTAATGGGCTTTTCCGTAACAGCCTTTTAAAAGGGAATCAAGTCAAAAAAGAAGAGAAATTCTGCTGTCAGTGGTTTGAATCGCATATTTTCTCTCACCATGTGGTGATTTCGCTCGAACCGCCATACCGATCCAGGTAGCCAATGTGCGATTTCCGACAATGCCATCGACATCCCTTTACGCTTGTTCTTGATGATTTGAGAAAAAACATCTAAACAGGAAGTCAGCATGCATCGGATCGATGGGTTTGGACACAGCCGCCTGGTGGTTTGTTACAATCCGTTCAGCATTCAGCAGGGAGTACCATGACAAATCTTCTTACCAATTTTGACAATCAGAGAAAAGACCTGTCCAAACGGATCGAGGCGTCCAGGTCGATTGAAGATGTGGTCCAATTAACGGATAGATATTTGACCCGGCTTCATCGGGAGATGACAGATGCGGTTCCCCTTCAAAAATCCCGTCAGGCCGGTTATCTTCTCGAAATTCTTCGGTATGCGATCCGAACGCTGACTGCGGTTGACAAAGATATTCGTATAGCTGATTTCAGGTCTTCTGAAACATCGGGTGATCCGGTATCGAGGCGTTTTCAAGTGGTTGAAAAAGCCGTCCAGATTGCCCTGATCATGGCCCTGCTGGTAACATTGTTATGGATTGATCCGATTCCCTGGGGTTCGATTCTGCTGGTGATCGTTCTTCTGGGAACAGGAATTTATCGACATGTCTTTATGAGAAAATCCGGATATTTATTCAGAAAGGGTTCCCCGGGTCTCGTACCGGATGAAACGCCGAGAATCGATGTGCAGCTTAAAATCAGCCGGGTCCATACTTTTGTGAATTGCATCGCCGATGCCCTGTCCTACGCAGATAAAGCATTGATCGATCAGACATCGGAGAAAGGCGGAACCTCTCTTGAAAAAGAACAGCAGATTCTGAAACTGTTTCAGGACTTGTATGAGGCCAAGGCGTTTCAAGACGGCGATTGGGCATTGAAAAAGGTGAATCATATTCAGGCGATTTTATGGGAGCAGGGAATTGTCGTAAAGGAATTTGATCCAACGGATGCTGCGGACATCTCTTCATTCGATATCGAGCCCGGTGCCGACCCGTCAATCACCCATTATCTTACCATTCGGCCGGCATTTCTGAAAAAAGACCGCGTTCTGCTTCGCGGTCGGGTTGCCGAACCTTTTTCACCGGAACGACAATATTCAAAAGGGCTGTAGCTCTTATGGGGTATATCCTGTCAACGGCCATCATCTTAGCTGTTGCACCTCTCCCGGCCGTAACAATGATCAAGACCAGAAAGCTGAAGAGATAACAACACGTATGGAAAATATGCTTATCGAGAACGTCGACATTATCGGGTTCGATTTTGGGCACGGCGAAACCGCATTGGCCAAAGTGTCTTCCATGGCCAATGATTCAGAACCCGAGATGCTTGAAATATCTGGCAGAAAAAGCCAGGTGACGGCCCTGGCATTCAAGCCCGACAGCGGTGATCTGGTCGGCGATCAGGCCCTGAAGACCACTGGAATTACCGAGCTTTACATCGGATTCAAACCCCTGCGCCATAACCTGAATTCCCCCGAACATCAGCAAATCGTCAAACGCTTTGTCCGAAAATATCTGGATGTTCTGAAACAGAGCGGTCAGATCACCGGATGCGATCATACCTTTTTTGTGGTGGGCGCGCCGTCCGGGTGGTCCGCTGCCGAACGCCTGACCTATGCGGAGATTCTACAACAGGCGGGGATGCGGCGTATCGCTGTCGAAAAGGAGTCGCGAGCCGCTTTTCTGCATCTGAAAGAGTCCGGAACCTCGGAAGTCAATTCTGAACAGTTGATGCAGCATGTCCTGATCATCGATATCGGTTCTTCCTCAACGGATTTTACGATCGTCAATCGCATGGAAGCCAGCCCCGTCGAGGATTTCGGTCTCAGTCTGGGTGCCGGGTTGATCGAGGAAATGATATTCGACAGAACGCTTCTTCGCATGAAACAAGAAAAACCCGATACGCTGGATCGGCTCGCGGATATGTTTCGACAATTCCCGCATTTCAAACGCCAGTGCCTCATTGCCTGTCGCGAAGGCAAGGAAAAATTCTTTTCCATTCCGGAACTCTATGGGTCTGCGGATATGCTGGTGGATTGCAGTATCAAATTCAGAACCCTGAAACCACCGATCGAGTTCGAACCGTGTATCCACCGGGACGAAATGGAGAAGATACTCTCCCTTCCCATCGCGGCGTTAAACGGTCAAAGCTGGAAAAATGCGTTTCGTGCGGCACTGGAGCATGCCAAAAGCAAAATGGAAAAAGCCGGGCCCGATCTGGTGGTTCTTACCGGCGGTGCTTCCCGGATGGATGTGGTGATGTCACTTTGCAGTCAGGTGTTTTCATCGGCAGAGAAGATTATCCGGGGATTGGAGCCGGAATATACCATAGCCAGAGGATTGGCCAGAATCGGCCGAACGGATATGCTCTCGAACAGGTTGAAACGAGCCATTGAAGCCATCGGCGATTCCATGGATTTGATCACCCTGGTTGAACAGCGTATTCCCAGCCTGATCGATAGCTTAGCCGAACCCCTGGCCGACGAATTGATCGATCATGCCGTTCGTCCATCGCTGGGTGCGTGGCGGGACGGTCGTCTGAGGACATTGAACGATATTCAGTCGGATATCGAGAACCGCAAAAAAAATCTATTGGGCCGGATACGCGGAGAAGATGCGGGAAAGAAGCTGGATACCTGGCTGAACAACACCCTGCTGCCGATTCTGGCAGATTTTACGGACCCTGTCTGTCGGCAATTCGATATTCCGCGCAGTGTTCTGGATCTCAGAAACCGGGATATCGCCGCAGGGGTCGGTTCGATCGTTCATCCGCCGTTTAACGTGGATCGGCTCGTTCGAAGCGACGAAATCGTCGTCATAACGAGCATGCTGGCGGGAATCATCATCGGCATGGCTTCGGGCGGCACGGGAATCGCCCTTTTTCATCTTCCAATAACGGGGCAGGTGATTGCAGCCGTAATCGGTGCGATCCTGACGGGTTTCGGGGTCGATACGGTCACCGAAGCCATCAAAGATCGGGATTTGCCGATATTTTCCCGTAAATGGGTGCTTCCGGACACCAAACTGGAACATATTCTGGCAGAACAGCGATCGAAGTTTCGCAAAGCCGTCCTGGAGCAAATATCGGATGACGCTGGATGGAAAAAAAAACTGGCGGAAGATATTCTACTCAAACTCAAAGATGATCTGGAAGAACAGGTCGAAAAAGCCGTCATGTGGATTCGGTAATATCCATCGGATGGCAACCCAAAACATATAACCTACCCTGATTCCAATAAAAATATTTTACATGGATACACAGGATGGATCAGAAGTTACATGAAATCAGTAAAATCTGGTTTTTCGGAGAACGGGTTTCACCGGCGGCAATCACCCGGATGGCAGGTGTTCCCTTGATCGGGCACTTGTTTTGACAACTGCCGCATCCCACGCACCGCTTCAAATTTACGTAGGGCTGTTTCAGGCGGAGATTTTCGGTACCGAAGCCGATGGCATCCACTTCTCGATAAATGATGGCTTTGGGAGATGTCGGGCAGACTTCCTCGCAGACGATACAGGGTCCGTTTTCCGTCCAGGGCAGGCATCTGCCGCGATCCACGAATGCCGATCCGATGCGGATGGGCGTTGCGATTTTTTCTTTTCCCGTGATCAGTTGAATGGCGCCCGTCGGGCAGACGCTGCTGCAGAGAGTGCAGGAATATTCGCAGTAGCCGATCGACATGTTCAGCACCGGCGTCCAGATGCCGGCAATCCCCGCCTCGCCGAGGGCAGGCTGAATGACATTTGTCGGGCATATCTTCATACACAGACCGCAGCGCTGGCATTGTTCCAGAAACCGCTTTTCCGTCAACGATCCCGGGGGCCGAATCAGGAGGGGGTCGGATGCCTGATGGATTTGTCCGTCGAGCCTGCCGATCAGTGGAAAGGCAACGCCGGCTGTAATTCCGGTGAGTATTGCGCGTCGTCCCATATCCGGGCCCTGTTTCCGGACTTCCCGACCGATGAATCGAAAAGAAAGAGCGCCTTCAGGACAGGCATTCTGGCAGTTGAAACAGCGGATGCATTCGGCGGATTCCCATTTCAGGCCAGGCCGGGGAGAAGCCGCTCCCTGGCAGACCATCATGCATCTGTTGCAGTCCGTGCATCGGGTTAAATCTTTTTCAAGACGCAGCCGGCTCGTAATAGACAATATCCCCAGCAGGGCTCCGAGTGGACATAGAAAACGACACCAGAACCGGGGACGGACCCGGTTCAGAAAGAAAAGAACCAGAACGATAAGGCCGATCGCCAAGCCGGTCTGAAATACCGGATAACCAAATCCGAGAATGGGCGAAACGATGATTTCCGCCGTATAGCTGATCAGATTGAGGATTTTGATGTCGCCGGCTGCCATCGCGTCAAACACCGTTTTGAGGCCGATGTTCAGGGCCGGCAGAATGGAAATGGCCAGTGACCGAAACAGGAGGGCGATCGGATCGATAAAACCCGCCGCATTCAACCCCAGCATGGCAGACACCAGCACCATCAGCAACAAAGCATATTTGAGTCGCTGGGCCGGTATTTTTTCGTTTCGGGATACGGCCTGTTTTCCCCTGGCCGCAGGATGAAAGGTGCTGATTGCGTGGTGCAGGGTACCGAACGGGCAGACAAAGCTGCAAAAAAATCGACCGAATAAAACCGTCAAGATGATAATTGCCAGCGCCCATCCGGCGCCAGCCAGCCATTTATGAGCGGAAATCGTTGTGGACAGCCATATCAGCGGATCCATATCGAAAAAAAATGTGACGGGATAAGTCAGGCGAATATCTTGAGGGCCGGCGAATTCCTGAGTGTAATCCAGCAGGATATCGCCGGGCAGCCGGGTGTGCATCAACAAAAACAGGAAATACAGCAGAAATAAAACCTGAGATATCCTTCTAATGTAAACACTCATGAGCCGATTATGCCCTTTTGCAGTATATCGTCTGTTTCGTGGTTAAACAAATAATTGTGAATACTTTTTTACATAGCTTTCAAGATAATGTTTCTGGGAAGGGGATAGACATTTGTCGGTCATCCCCGACCGATAACGCGCCCTAACGCTTTAACGTGAAAGCTATAACACGACCTGAGAGCGGGTCAAACTACCGAAATCCGTCGTACCGAGTCCCCATTTCTGTGCCAACTGAATATGGGCGATCGCAGCGGGCTGAACCTGAAACAGATTGCAGGCCAATGCATCGGCCGCCACTGGATCATCGCTTAAGATGAGGCGGTTGGTGACTGCCACATCGGAAACGCTGCCACCGGACGGGCCGTTTGCGGTCATGATGCGGATGGCGTCGATCAGCGTGATGGTGGGTTTGAAGAATTGGGCCAAATCCACGATACTCTGATGAATATCTTGATGCAGCGCATTTCGCCGACCGCCGACCGCACCGATCCAGCTTTTCAACCCCAGGGTGATTCCGCTGAGACTGTGTACTTTGGCAACCGGCAGATTGATGATTTTGTCGGCTTCCTTGAATGGCGTGAATACGGGCCAGACATTCAGGCGATGGCCCTGCAGGTTCATATCCCGCATGAGGTTGGACAGAGGATACACCAGATCGGCACCGGTTTTTTTGGCCACCAGATCGGCGCCGGTAACCGCAAAGCAGTTTCTGGCTTCATGGATAGTGTTGTCGGCAATGCGTACTTTTTTGGCGCCGGCTTCCTGGCAGAGCAAAATGACGGTTTCGAGAACGTCCGGATGGGTGGTGGCGCCTAGTTCGGGCGCTCTGGCCCAGGAAAGGTTGGGCTTGATTACCACGACATCGCCAGTGGAGATGAATCGGGACATGCCGCCGACGGATTCCAAGAGTTTCCGGGTCATCAACTTGATATCACAGGGATTTTTATCGCAAGATGCCTCTGCGATAAAACCCTTTCCGGTTTCAGCGGCGATTCCTGAAAAAGGGCCCGGCAACAGACTGTACAGAACAGCGCCGCCGGCAAGATGAATGAACTGTCTTCGACTGATGCGCGGAGATATAGTATTCACGTTATGTCTCTCCTTCAATGGTCAGAGTCAAACTGATTTTCATGGGTTCTGGCATAAATCATGAATCCGCGAAAAGAAAGAATCTCGCATGCCGCAATAAAAAATCAGGCCAGGGATGGATGGAGCTGATGGCAGAGTTTGGAAATGGTCTGGCTGTGCCAGGCACCCTTTCCGGAAAATGTGGGAACCCCCTGAGATTCCAGCGCTCGGGCGATTTTTTCGTAACTCAACTGCTCTTTGCGCATGGCGCCGATCATATCGAGAACACTTTTCCGATCCAGAACAGATTGGGTGGAATCGTCCGATTTTTCGTCGGGAGAACCGATTGCCGTTGCCTCAGGCGGGAGAAGGAACTCCGGTGCGATGGTTTCAGCAGCGATCTGTAAAATGGGTTCGATATTCGGTTCGTGTAAGGTCGGGAGGGGTTCGGGTATCTTGTTCGAAAAGCCTGATGCAATTGTTTCCAGTGCCGATGCAATGCGTTCTTCAGCGGTTACCCGGCGCTCGAAAATATCGCCAAGGCGACGCTGACCTTCCGAAATATTTTCCAGAATCGTTTTGATGGCCGGAAAATGATCTACAGCAGGGGCTCTTTGAAACGGCTCTTTCCTACGGTTATCATTCGGACCTTGTCTGTCGGGATTTTTATATCCGTTGTTATCGAACTGTTTTCGGTTTCTATCGTAAGGCTTGTTTTTTCCGGTTCGCAGATTATGGAGAAAATCATCCATCATGGGGCTCCTTTAGGCAGGGAATGGTTGATGTCGTCGACTCATCAGAGCAGATCACAAGAAAAGACATGAAAGCGTTGGTTTCCACATATACGCAGATTCAGACGGACAATCAAAATGACTTTTCGAGAAAATATGTGCAGTGAAAGTTCTCAAATGTGTCGGAACGTTTAATAAACGAAGATAAAATCTACGTCTTGGCGTGGGATTGGGTCTGAAATAGCAGTGTTAATCTTTTGTAGGATGATATGCGATAACAAACCGTTCTGTCAATAGCAGTTTTGCCGGATTCCGCCGTTTTCCATGGTGTAAAAAATATCGACATTATTAGTGCCTGCGGGATATCCACCGCAACGGATATGGCGAAATATATATAATAATATTAGATAGATGATATATTTTTAGTTTTTGGTATATGAATTGCAGGTCCTGTTTTCGCTCAAGGATGGATCAATCGACTTAATCGTCATTCCGACTCTAATTTTATTTTGTGGGGATGGCTTTGGATCGTAGACAACACTCGGAAATAATGATCCATGGAACATCCTGTATTCCTTTGTGTGGTGTGCAGACGAAGACTGACAGCGAATCTTGGACGCGTAACGAAACCATCGAGGGCAATTCGTGAACAAACCGGTAACCCTGCTGATTGCAGATCGAAATCCCCATGTTCGGGAATTTTTGAAGCGAGAGATGATGGCTGAAGGCTATCGGATACAGCTTGTCAAAAGTGGTCAGGAACTCATCGAACATATTCACAATCCCGACACCCTGCCAGATTTGGTGATACTGGATCCCGATCTTCCGGATGCCAATGATCTGTCCCTTGTAAATCGGATTCAGCAGATCGTTCCGGAATTGCCGGTCGTGATTCACACGCTGCAAACCGAAATGGTCGATCAGATGAAAGATGTCCAATCGGTTATTGTGATCGAAAAAATGGGAAGCAGTGTCGATCATCTGAAAATAGCCGTTAAAAACATACTGGCTATGGAAGGATAATTTTAGAAACTCTTTCGGTTATCAGCCATTTCATCGAAATGTGACGTTGAAATATTCATCATCACGGTACCTCTTGATTGTTTTTGACCGGTGAAGAAATGTCACCGACTCCATGGAGGAGAAAATACATGAGTCTTGCAAATATTCTTTTAGTTGATGATGAAGTGCCGTTTGTGGAAACCATGGCCAAGCGCCTGAACAAGCGGGGATTCGATATCCTGTCGGCACATTCCGGACAGGATGCTCTGGATCAGCTTTCAAGACACAGCGGCATCGATGTGGTGATTCTGGATATCAAGATGCCGGGAAGGGACGGCATTCAGACACTGGAGGAAATAAAACAGAGATTTCCCATTACCGAAGTGATCATCCTGACCGGTCATGCCACTGTCGAATCCGCCATCGAAGGCATGAAGCTGGGTGCTTTCGATTACCTGATGAAACCTTGCGATATGGATATGCTGGTTTCTAAAGTTGAATCCGCAGTCCAACGACGGCGGACACATGAAGAAAAAATCATTCAGGTCCGGATGAAAGAGATGACATTCCAGAAGGCTTGAACTGTCCGGAACCGGATCAAGAGATTTACAATACAAGCCCTTCGATTTTGCGTTATTGTTCGACTAAATCCAGGGGACTGTTTCCCGAAGGAGGTTACAGGTGGAACCGTTCAATGTGCTTTTTGTAGATGACGAAGTCGATTTTCTGGAGACCCTGCTCAAGCGGATGAAAAAGCGCCAACTGAATGCGGTCGGGGTCAACAGAGGAGAAGATGCACTGGACTATCTAACGGACCATGATGTGGATATCGTGGTTCTCGACGTTCGCATGCCCGGAATGGACGGCATCGAAACGCTGAGAAAAATAAAAAAAATCAACCCGATGCTCGAAGTCATCATGCTGACCGGACATGCCTGTCTGGAAATCGCCCGGGAAGGTATGGAGGTCGGCGCATTTGATTATCTGATGAAACCGATCAATATCGACGAGCTGTTATACAAGCTTCAAGATGCATACAAGAAAAAATCCATTCAAATGGAAAAAATAAAACATCTCGAGGAGGTGATGATTTCCAGTAAACAGCCGCAGTCCGGCGATTAAGTCTTTTCATCATTTTTTATTTTTTTAACTATTTATTGGAGTTGCATCGACATGAATTTTTTTAAAACTTGGGGTCATTTTATGATGGCCGGCGCCAGAGCCCATGCATCATGGGAGATCGAGATGTCCAGAACGATTCTTGGCGACAGAAAACGACTCGCCATCCTCGGCCTGTTAACCATTCCTATCATTTTGGGCGGATTTGCATTTGCGGACCAGATAGCCAGCGCCCTGCCCAGCGTTATCGGTGATAAAACGGCTTACAGTCCCGCTTATTATTCGAACGGAATTTTTATCGCTTCCATTATGATCGGCATCTGTGCCGGCTTGATAACCGGATGCATCGGCGCCGGCGGCGGATTCGTGATCGCACCCGCGCTGATGAGCGCCGGTATCAAAGGTATTCTGGCCGTTGGCACCGACTTGTTTCATATTTTTGCCAAAGCCATCATGGGCAGCGTAATTCATAAAAAGTTGGGGAATATCTCCGTATCCCTGGCTCTGATTTTTCTGATCGGCGCCATGGTCGGTGCCACAACCGGCGGTGTCATCAACCGGTGGCTGTATGAAATCAACCCGGTATTGAGTGATGCCTTTATTACCACCATCTATGTCTTCATGCTCGGCGGTCTCGGTATTTACGCGCTCATGGATTTTTTGAATGCCAGAAAATCCGGCGATACCGGCGGTGCTCATGGCGGCAAATCGGAAGGGGCCGATATCGGCAATCTTCCGAAAAAACTTCAAGCCATCAAGATTCCTCCGATGATCACTTTCGATGAAGGGATTATTCCCGGCGGCCGTCAGATTTCATGTGTCTTCCTCATCCTGAGTGGGGTTCTGGTCGGGTACCAGCTTGCCTTGCGCATGCCAGGGATCATTCCCTTGAGCGCCAACTCACGGAGTTGGTGACGGCAAATGCGGAACTTGCGGTAAACGCCGCGCTTGCGGCCCGTGATCTCGCAGCGCACCTCGGAACGGGTGCTGAACTTCGGCTTGCGCTGCATCTTGTTGAAGGTTCGCTTGCTGGCCATTG
>CAYQKZ010000001.1:0-27114 GCA_964418135.1 uncultured Desulfobacterales bacterium | reverse complement strand
CTTCCTCATCCTGAGTGGTGTTCTGGTAGGGCTGGCAGCAGCCATCATGGGTGTGGGCGGTGGATTCCTTACATTTCCGATATTTGTCTACGTTTTAGGCGTCTCTTCTCTGACGACCGTTGGAACCGACATCTTCCAGATCATTTTTACCGCAGGTTATGCCGGTATCACCCAGTACGCCATTTATGGCTTTATTTTTTACACACTGGCCATGGGTATGCTGCTTGGATCGCTTCTAGGAATTCAGATCGGTGCTCTGGTTACCAAAGTCGTACCGGGTATTACGATCCGTGGTTTTTATGCCATGTCCGTTCTGGCCGGATTCGTCAACCGGTTCTTCGCGCTTCCCAAAAAATTGGCGGATATGGAATTCATTACCCTGTCCAAAGACACGGCTGTCATCCTGGACAAAATCGGAATCTACGCTTTTTTCATTGTGATCGGAATATTTGCCGTATGGGTGATCGGTACGTTTCTGCTAAACATCAAAACGCTGAAAGGGGAGAAAGCCTGATGTTACATAACCAAAAAGAATTCTACAGCGGCGTCGGACTGATGGTCGCATTTCTTGTTGTCCTTGTCATCATGTTCATGCCTGTTTTCGGCGGCCAGAACGGATTGAATTATCTCGATGGACTCTACAATTCCATATCCAAGGGCTCTGCCTATTACATTCCCGATCTCAAAAAGAAAACCGCCACCTTTTCGGGAAATTCCATTACCGCTTCGGTGGTGATGAAAGATGAGAAACAGGCCAAAGAAACCGCTCCCCTGTTTATGAAATCCGGAGCCATGGTCAATCTTTCCGGATCGGAAATCAAGGTCAGCGGAGATCTGGGCAGCATTCTGAGCAACTGCCTCGATGATGCGGATCAGATGTTCAATAATAAGGGCGAAGGCGTAAAAACCAAGTACGCCATGGATGAACGGCTGTCTCTGTATAACTGGTGGATGGCAATGAAAGCCCTGACCAAGGATCTGAACAAACAGAAAAAATTTGCGGAAACCAAATTTATCGGCGATATCAACAAAAGAGCGGTGGAATGCGCCTACAACTATTACGGGGTCGATCCGCAGAATATCGGTGACAAATGGGGTATTGTCGTCTTTTCGCTGGCGTTTTATGTCATCTACACCATGTGGTATGGTTATTCCATCCTGTTCATGTTTGAAGGGTGGGGTTTGAAGCTGGAACATTGATTTTATTTTCTTGTCACTCGAAGTGCCCCCATTTTAAATGGGGGCCATGGGGGATTTCTATGGCTTTCAAGATAAAGATTTTGGGATGTGTTATCGGTCGGGGATATATGAAAAAAGTACGATCCCCTCCCTGCTGCCTTGCGAAATGAATTTTCTGAAAGTCCATATATAACCGATTGAAGTCCTTCTGAAGTTTCTTTTTTGAGAAATATCCCACACATGCAAAAAATCCGAAATTTCTTCAAGAATTTTTTTTCTTTCGATCCCCCCCCCAAAGATCCCGAAAATATCGAAGAGCTTCGTGTCGCATTCAAAGAGCGATATCACAACTTCAAGCTCCTGCTCAGCGCCAACAACCGATCTCTTGAAGTCATGTCTGAAATGGAACAGGCCCTTCAGGGCGATCGGATTTATGATATGTCTTTTGTCCGGTCCAATGCCACCTCCGTTTCGGTGAACGTGTTTCGCATGATCCAGAGCCTTCACCATCTGGCGCCCGACAAATATACCGATCTCAATGCCCGGTTCGACAGCATCGAAAAAACCGTGGATGCCATCCTCAAACAAACCCGATCCCTGCCGACCAGCCGCATGATTCTGCCCCTCAATGCACTGGATAAAGACAAGGCCGAGGTTGCAGGCAGCAAAATGGCCAATCTCGGTGAAGTCAAAAACCGCATTCATCTGAAAGTTCCAGCGGGTTTTGTGATCACATCCTCGGCATTCAAACGGTTCATGGATTACAACAGCCTTCAGGTGGAAATAGACCGTAAGCTTCAGTCCATCGATTCCGATGACATCGAGGACCTTTACTCGTTCAGTGCCGAAATCCAGCAACTGGTGATTCGCTCCCGGATTCCCGACGATCTGGAAGACGCCATTCGCGGTGCATGGGAAGATCTGGAAGCCGAAAACGGCGGTAAAATCACGGTGGCACTTCGCAGCAGCGCACTGGGAGAGGACGCTGAAGGCAGTTCTTTTGCCGGCCAGTACCGATCGGAACTGAATGTCAGCTTCGAACACGTTTTTCAGGCCTACAAGGAAGTGGTTGCCAGCAAATACAGCCTTCAGGCCATTACTTACCGTATCAACAAAGGCTTCCGAGACGAAGACATCCTGATGTGTGTCGGGTGCCTGGTCATGGTCGATGCGGTATCGGGTGGTGTCATTTATTCCCGAAGTCCCGTATCCAGTCAAGATAACCGTATTTTCATCAATGCCGTATGGGGGCTTCCCAAATCGGTGGTGGACGGCAGCGTGGCCTGTGACCTGTTTATGGTCTCCCGGCAGGATACAATGCCGATCGACGAGAGAATCATCAGTTCCAAGGAACGAAAATTCGTCTGTTATCCTCAGGAAGGCGTTTGCCGGATGGATCTGACGAAAGAAGAGAGCTTGCTTCCCTGCTTGACGGACGACCAGGCCCGGCAACTGGCGGAGATTGCCGTTCGCATTGAAAATCATTACGGCATGCCTCAGGATATCGAATGGGCAATCGCTGGAAACGGGGTGATTCATATTCTGCAAAGTCGTCCGTTAAAGCAGATTCAAACCGGAGATATCGAAACCACAATATCCGATCCCGAACTGCAACATCGCTACATTGCAGGCGGGGGGATCACGGCAAGCCCGGGAACCGGCTGCGGGCCCGTTTACCTTGGAGACCGAGGCGTTGATGTGTTGGCCTTTCCGCAAGGTGCTGTTCTGGTGGCACAGCAAGCGCTTCCGCGATGGGCATCTCTGTTGAATCGGGCTGCTGCCGTCATTACGGAACAGGGTGGCTTTGCCGGGCATCTGGCCAATGTGGCCCGAGAATTTGGAGTCCCGGCCTTGTTCGGCATCCCGGATGCCGCAAAAATGTTCAAACCGGGGCAGATCGTCACAGTGGATGCAACCTGCCGGGCGGTCTACGATGGTGAAGTTCCGGCGCTACTTTCCGGTTCCGGTGTCAGTCGGACCCACCTGATGGAGGGCAGCCCCGTCCATGAAATTCTGAAACAGGTCAGCAGTCATATCATTCCGCTTCACCTGTTGGATCCGGATTCCCGTGAGTTCTGTCCTGCCAACTGCACGACGTTTCACGACATTACCCGCTTCATTCATGAAAAATCGGTTACCGAAATGTTCGATTTCGGGAAAGATCACAATTTTTCGGAACGATCAAGCAAACAGCTTCATTACCGGGTTCCCATGCAATGGTGGGTGTTGAATCTCGATGACGGGTTCAAAGAAGAAGTGCCGGGGAAGTATGTAACCCTGGACAACATCGATTCCATTCCCATGAAGGCTTTCTGGAAAGGCTTTGTCGCGATTCCCTGGGACGGTCCGCCGGCCATGGACAGAAAAGGTATGTTGTCGGTCATGTACCAGTCCACCACCAATACAGCCTTGACACCGGGCATCCGATCCGCTTATGCTGAGCGTAATTACTTTATGATATCAAGGCATTATTGCAGTTTGAGTTCTCGGCTCGGTTACCATTTTTCAACGATCGAATCCTTGATCAGCGAAAGACCCCGGGAGAATTATATCAGCTTTCAATTCAAAGGAGGCGCTGCAGACGCTACCCGAAGACTCGGCCGCGTCTACTTTATCAAAGACATCCTTGAAGAGCAGGGATTCCGGGTAGATATCAAGGATGACCATCTGGCTTCCCGGCTGGAAAACCACGAAATGGCCCATATGGAAAAACAGATGGAAATCCTCGGATATTTGACGCTTCACACCCGCCAGCTCGATATGATCATGGCCAATCCCGGATCCGTAAATTATTATGGAAAAAAGCTTAGAAAAGACATCGAAACACTGAAGGAGAAAAGCGAATAGCAATCGTCCGTAATGCCAAAAGAGAAAACGGCATACCGGAAAAAATGGAAATTTTCAGATGCGCTGATTGCGGTAATCAACTATTCCGGTGACGGTTGCCGTTTCTGTCTGGACCGTCCGTTCCTTCGAAACCGCCGTGTTTTCCATCGAAACAGAAACGTTTTTCCTGGATCAATTTCAGACATGACTCTGCCACGACTGAATCGTAAAGTCTGCCCTTGTTCTGGAACAGTTCATCGGCAGCCCTATCCAGACCCAGGGATGGCCGGTAAGGCCGATGGGAAGACATGGTTTCGAACACATCCGAAACAGCCAGAATGCGGGCTTCCAGCATGATCTTCTCCCCTTCGAGTCCGTTGGGATATCCCGACCCATCCATCCGTTCGTGGTGTTGAAGAATAATCTCGGCCAGGGGCCAGGGAAATTCGATTTCTTTCAGAATGTCATACCCGGCCTGAACATGGTTTTTGATCATTTCATATTCCAGATGCCCCAGATGACCGGGTTTACAGAGAATTTCGGATGGAATGATGATCTTGCCCAGGTCATGAATACTGCCGGCCATACGCAACCCATAAATGCGGTCCGTAGACAGACCTATGTCCGTTGCAATGGCGACGGACAGATCGGCCACCCGCTGTTGATGACCGGCGGTATACGGATCTCGCATTTCCACAGTGAGTGAAAACGCGTGAATGATACCGTCCATCGCGCGCTGGAATTTTTCCAGATTGAACCGCAGTCTCTCCGCAGCTTCATCTCTTTGTGTGAGTGTTTCCCGTTCAAAGATCACCCGTTTCAGTCGGGCGATGAATTCCGAAATCCGAACCGGTTTCTGGATGAAATCGCTGGCACCCCGGGCGATAATCTCTTCATACGTGAAATCTTCGATGTACCCCGTCATGATGATGACATCCGAGTCATGCCGTTCCTTGATCACCTTGATCAGCTCTAAACCGTCCATTTCCGGCATGTTGATATCCGAAACCACCACGTCTACATGCTGTTTCTGAAGAATATCCAGAGCCTCACAGGCACTGCCGGCCGTCAGACAGTCATAACCGACATGTTGAACTCCTATTTCAAATAATTTCAGAATATGTGGTTCATCATCAACAATCAGGATTTGCGGAATCTTTTCCGTAGCGGTTGAATTCATGCTGCCTCCATAACCGAATCAGCAATTTCTAATTTCTTCAACATAAGACCAATCCATTCCTATAGTCAAAGAAAAAAGTCGAAATGAATTCTTTACACTATTATAAATTATTAATAGAAACTTATTATCATATAATAATGAATTGACAAAGCAGTTGACTTGTTATATCTTTTTATAAAATTTGAATCGTCAACAACCGATCTGTTTGGACCACCTATTCAAGGAGGACGGCGTTATGATGAAATTAAACGATATCCGCAAGGATTTAAAATTGCTCAATGCCATAGACTGGCAGATGACACCGGAAGAAGCGGTTGTTTTGTACCTTGAATGGGGAAACAACTGGGCGCACGGCGTCAATCTCATCCGTTCGAAAAATGATGTCAGTCATTATTTTGTTGTCAACAACTGGGGAAAAACCCCTATCGTCTATCTGATCCGCAGAAATTCGGAAGAAGCCGTTGAGCTGGCCGAATTCGAACTTCCCGATCGGATCAAAGATATTTTTCAGAAATCCGTGGCATTCAATAAAGGTGTCTATGCGGTCGAGGGGCCGGTGAAAGAATGGCTGCAAGAAGAACTGTTGCATTGATCCGGATAACAACGGGAGCCAAAGAATGAATACATGTATGACCCGGCTCGATCACATGGTAGATAAGTTGAAAGAAAAAGGATTCAGGCTTACCCCCCAACGGATCGCCATCGTCGAGATACTGGCAAACAGTTGTGACCACCCCGGGGTCGAACAGATCCATCGCGAAGTGACGAAACGCTTTTCCACAACAAGCCTGGCCACGGTTTACAAGACGGTTTCATTGCTGAAAGAACTCGGAGAAGTCATGGAGATTGGCTTTGGTGATGAAACCAATCGGTATGACGGAAAAAATCCGCATTCCCATCCGCATATCATGTGCGTCAAATGCAAATCGATTACGGACCCGGATATTTCCTCGCTCAGCGCAGTGTCGTGGGAGCTTGCTGAAGAAACGGGTTATCAGATTATTTCCCATCGTCTCGATTTTTTTGGAATATGTCCGAAATGTCAGAAAATTTCGGATCAACAACATTAACGTAGCAAATTAAACAATAAAAATAAGGAGATACCATGAGTCAGACAGAAAAGAACTTGATGGAAGCTTTTGCCGGTGAATCCCAGGCCAACAGAAAATATCTGGCTTTTGCCAAACAGGCCGACAAAGAAGGATATCCCCGTGTCGCCAGACTTTTCAGGGCCGCCGCGGAAGCAGAAACCGTCCATGCCCACAGTCATCTCAAAACAGCGGGTGGCATCAAAACCACACTTGAAAACCTGAAAGCGGCCATGGCAGGCGAAACCCACGAGTTTACATCCATGTATCCTGAAATGATCAAATCTGCTGAATCAGAAGGGAATAAGGACGCAGTCCGTTCTTTTACCTATGCCAATGAAGTCGAAAAAATCCATGCCGCCCTCTATCAGAAAGCGATCGACAATTTGACCAGTCAGGAAATGACGGATTATTACGTCTGTTCAGTATGCGGATATACCTGTGAAAACGAACCTCCCGACGCCTGCCCGGTCTGCAAGGCCAAAGCCAAAGCATTCAACAAGGTGGATTGAAACAATACGGTGATACCTATGAAATGCCCTCTTTGTCGCTCAGAAGATTTTTATGTCAAGGACCCGGAAGATGCATATGAAACCCATTCATTTCATTGCAGCGACGGATCGATCCGCTTCGATCCGGATGTGGATATTTCCATTGTTCCGCCGATTGAAGCCGAGACGGAAACTTTCTGCAGCCAATGCGCCTGGCACGGAAAATATCAAGAGCTGAAGCCCTAAGCAGAAAAAAAGGGTTGTTTCATATAGACTTTCAGAAAATTCATTTCCCCCCCTTTTTTGTTGCAGGGGGGAATTCATCCCATTGATTCAGAACTATTTGGCCAATTTAATGGTAATGGCCGTCACCACGCCCCATACCCAATTGAAAAATAAAATACAGGCCGGTGTATAGATGCCGAGCTTGATTCCCCCCACACCCTTATGCGCGACAAACGGAAATATGACAAAGAGCTGAACCGCTGTCGGAAACAGGCTTAAAACACTGCCTTTTGCGAGAAGCCGTGAATTGAGCATGGGAAGCACAAAGAGCAGTCCCCACAACCCGCCCCATACAATTCTTGGATACAGCCATTCCAGACTGAATGCAGGAGATATCGATACGCCGATCATCCGAGTGAATCCCTGCCGTCCGAAAAACCACATGGTCAGGCAGTTGATCAGAGCGCCCAGGCATCCAGCCGCGAAAAACACCAGCCATTTTTTCATCGATCACTCCTTTACCAGGCTGAAGATACATACCGATCCACCGGCGCGAAATCGTCGGTCAGCGGCGGTAAATCCAAGGCGATCGGCAGTCTGATTTTATTGGCCAGCATGGATGCGATGTCGCTGTCCGAACTCGGGCCAGGGTTTTCATTCTTGAATACAGACGCCGCAACGACAATATTCTGCCAAATGGAAGTGTCCGTTGGATTGTCCACGGCAAAGGCCGTGACATTGGGAAAAATATCGACACAGGTTGCAATGACAGCGCGGAAAAAACGACCCCGATCTCCTTCGATCGCAGACAGGAGGTTGATCAGGACAATGCCGTCCGGGGTCATCGACGACTTGATGCGATGCATCGTTTCCCGTGTGGTCAGATGAAAAGGTATCGTATAGTGGGAATTGAACGTGTCGCAGAGAATGACGTCATATTTTTCCACATTGTGATTGAGGAACGTTCTGGCATCTTCTTCGATGATTTTCAGACGGGGGTGATCGCGGAGTCCAAAATACTCTCTGGCCAGTGCCGTCATTCCCGGATCCAGTTCCACCACATCCACATGAACGTTCACATATTTTTCTATGACATATTTCGGAAAAGAAAAACCACCGCCGCCCAACACCAGTATTCGCCGCATGCCGGGCGCAAAATGTTCGGAGAGTCGATAAAATCGGGTATAGGGCAGGGCCAGCTCCGATGGATTATCGGGATACATGGCCGATTGAAAGGCATGCGGGCCTGTGGCCATCAACCGCATCATCCGTCCGGAATTTCGATCCACGCCATCATAGACAAGCACCCGGTTGTAAGGCGTATCCACATCCACAAATCCGGCCTCCGCCGTCCGCCTGTCATGGCGCATTGCCAGAAACAGCAAAATCAGGAAAATCACACACACCACCGCCTTGATCCACGCGTGGTTTCGATCAACCAGTAGCGATGCAACAACCAGAACCGCAGCCATCAGCAGGAAGATATTGCTACTCCCCAGCAGCGGGATGAGTACAAAACCGGCCAGAAATGTTCCAAATATGCTTCCAGCCGTGGATATGGCATAGAGTCGGCCGGCCGTTCGACCGCTGGATCGGGTATCTTTCAGCTTGAGTCTAACGGCAAAAGGCGACACCATCCCGATGAGCATGGAAGCCGGCGCAAACAGCAGGAGGGTCGCCGATACGGCAGCCGTGTGCAGCCCGCCGTTGTCAATCTGAAGCAAGCCGACAACACCGGTTTTGATCAGGGTGACCAGCGCTGTGGCAAAAGCCGCCATCAGAATGATTCCGGAAAGTACCCTGGCTTCGGGCCAACGATCCGCCAGTCTTCCACCCCACCCGTATCCGATACTCAGCGAAGCCAGAATGATGCCGATCAGGCTTGTCCATACCACCAAAGATGTGCCGAGAAAGGGCGCCAATATCCGTGATCCGGTCAATTCAATGACCATCACGACAGCTCCGCAGAGAAAAACGGCCAGTTCAAGCATATGAATCAATCCAATTCATTCCGGTGTATCAAGGGTTCCGATCGACCCGGTATATGAAATATCTGCCCGGCTTCACGTCCGGCGGCGTGTCGAGGGCTGTCAGCCCGGAAACCGGCAGGGTGACATTGGATACAATGATGCCGTTCCGTGTCATCAGGGGTTTCAGGAGGCATCCGATCCGCGATGCAGATTTCTCATAAACCGTTGCATCGCTGGTCCCCAGATCGACGTGAGCCAGAGCCGCGCAGGCCGGCAGTTGTTTCACTGCTGATACCAGCGTCTCTTCGATGTCTCCGAGAATCAGATATCGCCTGGGAGGAAGAGACAACGCGTGTGCCCGGATTTCCCGCTCGAATACAAATATCTCTCTATCCGGCAATCGTTCCCGCAGATGGTCGTACGTCCGACCATTGCCCAGTCCAAGTTCCAGTACCGGCCCGGCGATTTCGGAGACAGCATCCGCCGCCCAGTTCAGACATGCCCGCTGGGCCAGCATCCGACGAATAAAACTATCGAGTCTGCTCATTTACAATTCATCCCGTCGATCGAATCGAAGATTTCCCGCTGCAACATCCCGTTGCAATCTCTTTTGTGTTTTGTTATCAGACAGACGATAATATAATGAACAATCATGCGTCCGTCTCGATTTATATCATGATGTACCGGCATGATAAACCCGAAAAGTGAAAAAATCGGTAAACCCGGCAAAATTGCAGGTGGAACAGTGAACGCGTACAGACATCCGGAAATGAAACAACCGATTGCATTACATAGAATATTGTGAAATATTGAACTATAGGATATTCGTATCGATTCTGTTCCCACACGGTACGGGAGGAAACATGGGAAAGCGAAAAAATCCGTCTAAAACGAAAAATCCGCAGACAAAGCCTATCGGCCAGATTTCGAAACATCCGCATCTTTGCCAGGAAGTCAATACGATTGTCCAGTTGTCTCGGCATCGAGAATCGCGATTGACGGTACTGGGAAAACTGGTGTTTTTTTCGACGAAAACCGGGGATGCATGGATATTGGATGCAGAAAAATGGCTTGCAAAATGCCTCAGCCGGGACGGAGAAAAACTGCCTTTTACAATCAACGAGTTCCCGGATCACGCCATCGAGTGGGACTCCGAATATCGCATCAAGGGCAGTCTGTTTGTTGTTCTTGAATATTCCGGTTCGGTTTGCTCCATCCTGGGATATCCGACACGCCAGATCGAGGAAGCCATTCAGCAAATGGGGCTGTAACAACCCATTCTCTCACTGAGTTAGCTCTATCTTATGCTTCAAGAACTTTCCATCAAAAATTTTGCGATTATCGATGACCTGCGGATCACATTTGCCGGAGGACTGACGGTACTGAGCGGCGAGACAGGTGCCGGCAAATCCATCATTCTTCAGGCCGTCAATCTTCTGCTCGGAAGCCGCGCCGGTGCAGCCATGATCCGATCGGGGGACGACGCTGCGGAATTGGAAGCCCTGTTTTTCATTTCACCCGAAAGCCGCACGGCCACTGTCATGTCATCTCATGGATACAATCCCGCCGAAGGGCTGTTGATCCGACGGATCATTTCGGCATCCGATCGACACCGCATTTACATCAACGGCCGACTGGCAACCATTCAGGTTCTGGCCGCCATTACCGAAAATCTGGCATCCATTTCCGGACAGCATGCCCATCAGGGGCTGCTGAAGGAAGACCTTCACCTGTCCATCCTGGATCAGTTCGGGGGGCTGATGCCTCTTCGAAATGAAGTCTATGCCGGTTATCACGCATTGCTGCCCCTGATTCAGAATCTTCAACGCCTCCAGAAAGAGGCGCTGCATCAGCAGGAACGAATCGATCTGCTTGCCTTTCAAAAAAAGGAGATTTCGGATGCCCGCATTCAACCCGGAGAAGATGCGGCCCTGGAGCAGGACCGGAACCGGCTCAAACATGCCGGAATGCTCTATCAGGTGGTTCAGGAGAGTATCGAGAACCTGTATGGGGAAAACGGAGCCGTTACGGAAAGGCTTTCCACCATTCGAAAAACACTGGATAAAGCAGTACAGATCGATCCTGGCCTGGCATCTTTTTCCGCACCACTCGAAGACGTGGCGTATCGGATCGAGGATATTGTCGAAGGACTGAGCGCCTATCTTCATTCCATTGAAACCGATGAGGGCCGGCTCGAAGCAGTCGAGGCCAGAATCGATTTTCTTCATAAACTCAAGCGAAAGTATGGGGGAACTCTGGAGGCGGTATTTGCCAGACAGACTGAAATCGAAAAAGAACTTTTCAGCATTGAACACATTGCCGATTCCCTGGAAGAAATCCGGACAGCCTTGAGCGATCACCATGCGTGTCTGTGCCGGACATCGGCCGACTTGTCCGCTCGACGTGTCCGGTCGGCGGCAGAACTGGCGCAGCATGTCGAAACAGAACTGCGTGCGCTGAAAATGCCTCATACCCGGTTTCAGATCGGCCTACGCCATACCCCATCAACAGCAGATGAAAATCCATATTTGATTTGTGATGGAAAAATTCTCTCTGAATTCGGACTGGATCGCGCGGTTTTCCTGATCGCTCCGAATCCCGGTGAAGCCTTGAAACCGCTTTCCCAGATCGCTTCCGGAGGCGAGCTGTCTCGTGTGGTTCTGGCATTGAAAGCCATTCTCTCATATAACGATGCTGTGGAAACCGTTATTTTCGATGAGGTGGATTCCGGTATCGGCGGCGGTGTGGCGGAAGTTGTCGGAAAAAAGCTCCGGGATCTGTCCGGGCGCCATCAGGTGATCTGTATCACGCATCTGCCGCAAATCGCCAGATTTGGAAACCATCATTATCGAATCGTCAAACATGTGCATGACGGCCGAACCGCCACAACCATTCAGGCACTCAATTCAGAGGAAAGGATTCATGAACTGGCACGCATGCTGGGTGGTGAAACCCTGACCCCTGCGGCCTGGGAACATGCCCGCGAGCTGCTGGAATCCTCATGAGACTACTCTACAATATCCCGCCGTTTCTTTCGTTGTGCTGTTTTGTCTTTCTGACCTATATGTCTGTCATGCACGGCCGAAAAAACAGGATCAACCGCATTTTTACCGTGATCTGTATCTTAGGCTGCTTTCTTTACCTCGACATTCTCGCGATTTTCAACACCCAATCCCCTGAGACGGCTCTTTTCATCAGTCGCTTAGACCATATTTTCATTCCTTATTTCATTCCGCTCTACATTCATTTTTTTCATGCATACCTGAACATTCCGGGCCATATCTGGGTGATCCGTTCCATCTATCTTTATTCCTTCATGCTGATGTGTTTTTCTCCCACCCCGTGGCTGATTGCCGACATGAGGCTGCATGATTTCGGTTATTTCGGCAGAGGTGGTCCGCTGTACATTCTGGTAGGAATCGGCACCGTATTTGCCACAGCCTATGTCCTGACCTTGTTACGCTCAGCCATTTTGAAAGAGACCCAGAGCATTCTGAAAAACCGGCTGAAATACATTTTTTGTGGATTCGGCATTCTCGGACTTCTGATCGGCATGAACACCCTCCCGATGTTGGGATATGACATCTATCCGCTTGGAAATTTCAGTTTCATCCCATTGTCGATTTTTGCCGTGGGGCTTTTTCGATATGACCTGCTGGATATGGGAATATTGATTCGCAAAAGCATGATTTATTCGCTGCTGACCATTACACTTACATTATTGTATGCACTGGTCGTCACGGGAATCAACACGACCGTTACAGACATCAAAGCGCTGGATTCGGATTATTTTCCCTTGTTTTTTTTTATTGTGGTGTCGGTGATTATCGGTCCGGTCAAAACCCGGATACAGTTTCTGGTGGACCGATATTTTTTCAAGGGGCGATACGATTACAGAAAAACCATCAAACAGTTGAGTCAAACCATTACCGCCGTACTGGATCTGAAGCAGATCGCCGCCCTCCTGGTCGAAACGATCTCCGGATCCATGCAGGTCAGTCACTGCGGCATATATTTATCGCAGGATTCCAGTCTGCCGACTTTCGAGCGGTGCCGGAACGACCGAGACGATTCCCCCCTGCCGGATGTCATTTCTGAAAATTCCGCACTGGTTTCCTGGATGAAACACCATCGTCAGCCCATACAGAAAGACCCGCTCATGCTGCAATCCGAGGATGTGTTTCTCCGTAAGGTGTATGCGGATATGGAACGCATCCAGTCCACGGTTATTTTTCCCATGATTTTTGAAAATACCGTAAACGGATTTCTGGTCATCGGAGATAAAAAATCCGGAGACCTTTTTGCGGCGGAAGATATGGATCTGCTGGAAACCCTGGCCAACCAGAGTTCGCTTTCCATCGAAAATGCCAGATATTATCATCAGATTGAAGAACTGAACAAGCATCTCGAAGAAAAAGTGATGGAACGAACCCTTGCCCTTCAGACCGCCCTCACCGAAAAAGAAAAAGCCATGGAACTGCTGGTTCGTTCCGAAAGCCTGGCCGCCATCGGCACCCTTGTCGCCGGTACGGCCCATGAGTTGAACAATCCCCTGGCCAGTGCCATGAGTCTGATTCAGTCAACCATCGAGGATCTTTCTGCGCAGAATGACGATGCATCCCAACATTCGGTCATCGTGGAGGATCTGGTTTTTGCCGAAAAGGAACTGGTCCGGGCAAAAGCCATTGTCGGCAGCCTTCTGGGTCTGTCTCGACAGACGGATACTTTTGTCGAAGCCATCGATCTGAATGCCGTTATCGAAGATGCACTGCAGATACTGAAAAATCTTTACAAGAATCAGAAAATCACCATCGATAAACAGTATACCGAAGACCTGCCGCTTGTTTACGGAAATTTTGCCGCTTTGGGTCAGGTCGTCTTGAATATCATCCAGAATGCCATTCAGGCCACAGCCCCGGCTTCAGGCACCATTTTTTTGAAAACGGATGTCGACCGAGAACGGCAGATGGTCATTTTCGCGTGTGAAGATACGGGGCCGGGCATTGCCGATGCCATCCGTCAGGATATTTTCAAACCTTTTTTTACCACCAAATCGACCGGTCAGGGAACCGGGCTGGGGCTGTACATCTGTCATGGCATTGTTGAAAGGCATGGCGGCACCCTCATGCTTGAAAAATCTCATGGGAAAGGAGCTCGGTTTGTGGTAAAATTACCTGTTGAAGTAAAGACGCAGGAACCACGACAAGCTTGAAGGGAGATTCATTATGCCGATATATGAGTTTAAATGTTTGAAATGCAATGAATGTTTCGAGATTCTTTTTACCAGCTCTCAGGAAACGGCCGAGATGAAATGCAGCCATTGCGATTCTCTGGAAATAGAGCGCGTTCTCAGCAGCACCAATTTTTCCGTTGCCAGCGGAAGCGGCGGCACGGGCCCGTCCGCCCAGACCCGCAGTTGTTCCAGCGGTTCATGCACGTCATACGACATTCCCGGTCCTCGATGAATCTGACCTGCATGGGGCATGGCATTTCTGGTTTTCGAGAGGGGCCCCCCCTGAACTTTGGGGTGTGATAACGATTATGCCAATCAAATTAAGATGGTTATTTTGTGTAATGGTGTTCATGTGGTGTTGCGGTATTGCCGCCGCCGAACAGCGTGTATCGGTTTCTGGAACGGACGCCAAAATTCGATCCGGTGCCGGCAACAATTTCGACATCCTCTGGAAATCCGAAAAATACTTTCCCTTCAGTGTGGTCAAAAAAAACGGGGAATGGTATCAGGTCAAGGACTTTCAAGGGGATGAAGGCTGGGTGCATCAATCTCAGGTCGGCAACACCCCGTCGGTCATCACCACCAAAGATAAAAACAGTCTCCGTTCCGAACCCAAACCAGAAGCCAAAGTTCTGTTTACAGTCGGGCCGGGCATTCCGTTCAAAGTGATAAAACGCAACAATAAATGGATTCTGGTCGAGCATGCCGACGGCGACAAGGGCTGGATTCACGAATCCACGGTCTGGTAAAAAGGGAAACTGATATGAAAAATGTGATTGTCGGCATTGGTTCCGCGCTGGTGGATATCCTTGCCCATGAAACAGATGATTTCGTGCATCGATCCGGGGCTGTCAAAGGCGGAATGACGCTGGTGGACAATGCTGTTATCGAAAATGTCCTCACCGGCCTGAAAACCGCACCCTGTGTCGTTCCGGGCGGATCGGCCTGTAATACGATGATCGGCATCGCCCGGCTCGGCGGCGCCTCACGTTTTGTCGGAAAACGCGGTACCGGCCCGATGGGTGCTTTTTTCGAAACCGGTCTGGTTCAAAACGGAGTCGAGCCTCTTTTGATGCATTCCCCGACCAATACGGGAAGAGTTATTTCCATCATCACGCCGGATGCTCAGCGGTCCATGCTGACTTATTTGGGAGCTTCTTCGGAAATTCAACCCGAAGAAATCGCAGAAGCCTATTTTGAAGGTGCGGCCGTGGTGCATATCGAAGGGTATCTGCTGTTCAATCCGACTCTGATGCTCCAAACCCTGTCGCTGGCGAAAAGATCGGGTGCGCGGATATCCCTGGATCTGGCCAGTTTTACGGTTGTGGAATCCAACAAAGTCCTGCTTGATCAGATCGTAGATGAATTCGTCGATATCCTGATCGCCAACGAAGACGAAGCCAAGGCATTTACAGGACATACCGACGAATCGCAGATGATCGCCGGTATGTCCGCACGGGCTGAAATCGCCGTCCTCAAGATCGGCAGCCGCGGCAGTTTTATTGCGTATCAGGGGAAGACCCATCAAGTCGATCCTGTCGGAGACGGCAGCGCCGTCGATACCACCGGCGCCGGGGATCTGTGGGCGGCGGGTTTCCTGTTTGGCCTGGTCAACGGCTATTCTCTGGAAAAATGCGGCCAACTGGCTTCGGCGTGTGGATATGAAGTCTGCCAGGTTGTCGGGGCCGGTATTCCCCATGCCGGCTGGGACAGAATACGAAAACTTCTGGAATAGACCGACTCGCATCGGATTTGCGGCTTTGGTCATTGAAAGTATTCACGGCAAGCAAAGGCGTAAAGATCGCAAAGAGAATCTCATATAATCCTTTTTTCTTTGCGTCCGTTGCGGTGAAATGATGTTGAATACATAAATCGATTTTTAACATGGAGATATCATGGCACAAAAACTGACCCGCAAACAGCTTCTGAAAGAGCCGGATGAATTCATCACGTTTTCCGGAAAAATGATTCGATGGTTTACCACGTATAAACAGCAGGCAATCATAGCCGGTGTTGTCGTATTCGTTTTGCTTGCAGCCGGCGCCGGCTATCAGGCCTATTTACATCACGCTGAAAACAAGGCATCCGCTCTTCTTGCGGAGGCATTGAGCCGGTATCAGGTGGACTTGAAAGCCAATGATCCGGTAAAGGCCTATCAATCCGTCGAAAATTCGTTTTCTCGGATTCTCGATGATTATTCATCCAGAAGCATAGGCAAAATTGCCGGTATCGAATTTGCCAATATCTGCTATCGCGCCGGTGAATTCGACAAGGCGATTGCTCTGTACAAAAAGGCAGAAGAAGAATTCAGCGCCACCCCGTTTTATAAAAATCTCATTTTCAGCAGTCTGGGATATGCTTATGAAGGCAAAAAAGACTATGAATCCGCGGTAAAATACTTTGAAATGCTGACCAATTCCGCCGACACTTCCCTGAAGGATCTCAGTCTCTACAATCTGGCATCCGTGTACGAAAAAATGGGAAACAAGGAAAAAAGCAGGGCCACGTTCGCCCGGATTGCTGCAGATTTTCCCAACTCCATTTATGTGGAAATCGCCAAAGAAAAAAGCCATGGATGATCGCCGATAGACTGTCAACGATCATAATCTTGACTTTTACCCCCAACCCTCAGATTATGTCCGCTGGCAATATCTCATTGAAATATTGAGACCGGAGTTACGGCAGAGATTTCATATTGACAACCGGCAGGATTTTAGATCAAACTCAAAACAATATGAAAACTAAAGGAAAAAACGGTTTACACCCGTTCAACGTTTACTGCGGACGGGCATAATCTTAACTTTTGAACCCCCACCCCAACCCTCCCCCGCTGGGAGAGGGAGCATAAGGAAAGTAAGGTTTATGCCCGTCCGCAGTATATATAATGAACGACGATTCGAATGATGAAAAAATTATCAAATATTTTTGGAGGATTTAAATGAAGAAATCGTTACGAAAAGCCATTTTGATACTGGCCCTGGTCGGTCTGGTGTTCAGCGGCATCTCGGCTGCTGAAGAAAAAGTTTACATCAACGGCATCGACGCCAATTATCCACCATTCAGCTTCATCAATCCCAAGGGCGAACCCGATGGGTTCGATATCAAAGCGATCGACTGGATTGCCAAAGAAATGGGGTTCAAGGTGCAGCATCAGCCGACTCAGTGGGAATCCATCATCCCCAGCCTCAAAGCTGGAAAGATCGACTTGATCGCTTCTGGAATGAGTGTCGATGAACCCCGCAAGGAACAGGTCAATTTTTCCACATGTTATTACAAAACCGTGATGATTCTCGTTGCCAAAAAAGACAGTTCGGTCATGCCAGATAAAACCATGGAGCCGGAGATGAAATGGGGGGTACAGCGTGGCTCTTCCGAATCCAAGTGGATCGAAGACAAGCTGATTACCGACAAAGAAAAAAAATTCAAGCTGATTCAGTATGATTCCGCACCATTAGCCATGGAGGATGTCATAAACGGCCGGATTGATTTTGCCGCGGTGTCCGAGACCTCCGCTGAAGAGTTCATTGAAAAGGGAATGTCCATTAAAATGCTGGGAAGATATGGTCAGCCGGATGATGAAACCGCATACGCCTGTCGAAAAGAAGACAAGGACCTGCTCAACAAGCTCAATGAAGGTCTCAAACGTTTGATGGCCAGCGTCACGTGGAAGGAATTGAAGAAAGAATACGGCGTTCGGTAAATCCAATGCGGATAGACTGAATTATAATTCACAAAGCTTCGGGAGCCGTTCCGAAGCTTTGTGTTTTTGATACCATCACCGATCCCTGCTATAGACATTCAGAAAGTTCATATGATACCTGTAACAACACCTTCATTATCCGCTTCGACATCATATGGTATCTAACGGCATTACCGCAATTCAGGAAGGTTTTGTCTATATTTTCAATGGGGTTTGGGTCAATCTCGTTGTGGTTGTGGGGGCCATGATTCTGGGTTTTCTGTTGGGGCTTCCCCTGTCGCTGGGTCAGATTTACTCCGGAAAAAAGATACGGATGATCATTGCCGTCTATGTATGGTTTTTTCGAGGCATTCCCCTGTTGGTGATGTTGTTTCTGTTTTATTTCGGACTTGGTTCCTTCCTCAGAATCAATCTATCGGCGTTTTCGGTGGCGATCGTTGTGCTGGGGCTCATCAGCTCGGCCTATCAGTCCCAGATTATGCGGGGTGCGATCCTTTCCATTCCCGACGGTCAGATGAAGGCCGCACGAGCGCTGGGGATGAGCGATATCCGGGCCGTCATTCACGTAATTTTGCCCCAGGCCCTTCGGTTATCGATTCCGGCGTGGTCCAATGAATATGCCATTCTTCTGAAAGATTCCGCGGTAACCTATGCGCTGGGTGTTTCGGAGCTCATGTCCCGAGCCAATCATGTGGCATCCCGCACCTATCAGCATCTGTACATCTATCTGCTGGCCGGTTTCATGTTCATGATTCTGACGTATATAGGAACCCGAAGCCTGACCGCGCTCCAGAATCGACTGAAAATTCCCGGATATACACATTGAAAAGAATTATATGAACGCTATCTTGACGGTTGAACATCTGTGTAAGCGTTTCGGCGATCGTTCCGTTTTGAACGATGTATCCCTGTCGATCGATACCGGAGAGATCAAGGTGTTGATCGGCCCTTCAGGCGCAGGAAAAAGTACACTGCTGCAATGCATCGATTACCTGGTTTCTCCGGACAGCGGACGGATATTCCTGGAAGGCCGTCTGATCGACGGGAAGGACAGAAAAGCCCTGTGTACCTATCGTCAACAGGTTGGGATGATTTTCCAGGATTTCAATCTCTTCGATCATCTGACGACGGTTGCCAATATTGAAATCGGTTTGATCCGGGTCAAAAATCTTCACAAGTCCGCTGCCAGACAGCGAGCTATGGCGGAGCTGGACCGGGTGGGGCTGGCTTCTCACGCCAATCATTATCCGGCCGAGCTCTCCGGTGGGCAGAAACAACGGGTTTCCATTGCCAGAGCCTTGGCCATGGACCCCAAAGTCATGCTGCTGGATGAGCCGACGTCTGCGCTGGACCCGGAGCTGATCGGCGAAGTCCTTTCCGTGATCGGAAAGCTGGGAGAAGCCGGTATGACCATGATCCTGGCAACCCACCAGATTGCCTTTGCCAGAAATCTGGCAACAGAAATGATTTTCATGGAAGCCGGAAAAATTGTGGAACAAGGAACGCCGGAAGTCATCCTGAACCATGCCGTCTGCCCGCGTACGCGGGAATTCTGCTCCAGTATCGCCGATTTGACCGGTGGCGCATAATGGAAGAACTGTTTTATATTCACCGGACGGTGCTGCCGTCCCTGATGCAGGGACTATGGGTCAGTATTCTGCTGATCATCCCGTCGGCCGTCTGTGGACTGTGTCTGGGGGTTGTGGCCGGAACCCTCCGGGTCTATGGATCACGGGCCACAAAAATCCTGATGCAGGCGTATGTGTTGATTTTTAGAGGGTTTCCCCTGATCATTCAGTTATACATCTGGTATTTCGGTCTGGCGAGAATCGGTCTCTTCCTCTCTCCGTTCGCTGCATCTGTTCTCGGCTTCAGCCTGTGCAGCGCTGCCTATCATTCCGAGTATATCCGGGGCGCGCTGCTTTCCATCCGGTACGGTCAGACGGCGGCAGCCCAGGCTCTGGGATTTACCCGGTTTCAAACGATCCGCTATATCATTCTGCCCCAGGCCATGCGAAGGGCGATGCCTGGCTGCGGCAATGAAATCGTCTACCTCATCAAATATTCATCTCTGGCATATATGGTTACCTGTATCGAGCTGACCGGCAAGGGCAAGATACTGGCATCGGCTTCCTTCAAATACATCGAGGTGTTCATGATTGTCGGTGCGATTTATCTGTTACTGGTGTCTCTGGCCTCTTTTCTGTTGAACCGTCTGGAGGCCCGATGGGTCATACCGGGGTTTGAGCGATATAAATCGTGATAAACGGGATGTGCCGAGCAATTATTCTGTAACCCAATTTCATTTCGAGGTTCACTAAGAATAGAAAGGACGGTATAATCCATTTGTTTAACTTCAAGGAGTTGTGATATGAGAGAAGCGTTGATATTGCTGGCGGTCGTGGTGGGATGGTTTGTCCTTCAATCGTACATTCTACCGAAACTGGGTATTTCCACTTGAATGAGAAACGCCTGTCAGGTGACGGGCAAGAAAACGAATGACGATCTCCCCCAATCCAAAGATCAGAACGGATGATGATTTTGAATTGATTCAGGCGATCAATGCCGGACAGATTGAACTGTTTCCGGCATTGGTCTCCCGTTATGATCGCAAACTGTACAATTTCGGCATGCGCATGTGCCGGAATGTTCAAGACACCGAAGACATGGTTCAGGATGCGTTTATCAATGTCTTCAAATATCTCAAGGATTTTCGGTACGAGACCAAATTCAAGAATTGGCTCTATCGGATTGCCACCAGCACCTGCCTGAAGAAAAAGCGAAAATCCAGATATGCACCGGAAAGAGAGCTGTCCCTGGATGAGTTCATTCCCGATGAAAATGCCGAAATGCCGGTGCAGGTGCCGGGATGGGCGACGCTTCCGCTGGATCACCTCCTGAACAAAGAACTGTTCGCCCTTATCCGGGAAGGGATCGAGGCACTACCGGAAAAATACCGATTGGTACTGGTACTGCGGGACATGGAAGGATTCAGTACAGCCGAAACCGCTCAGGTTCTGGGACTCACAACCGAAAATATCAAAGTGAGACTGCATCGGGCGCGTCTTTTCCTCAGAGAAAAACTCAAAGCCTATTATGACCATGGCGCATGATCATGACCGCAAAGATTGTCTGGCAATGTTCGCCAGATTGTCCGAGTACATCGACAATGAACTGGACGAGCTGACCTGCCGGAAAATTGAAGACCATGCCAGAGACTGCATTCCCTGCAAGTCCTGCCTGGAAACGCTTCGCCAGACCATCCATCTGTGCAGATCTCTGGCGACGGATGATGAACCGGTGCCGGAATCGTTTTCGAACCAATTGAAATCGCTGATTTTTCAACTGTCTGTTTCTTGAATGTGAACGATCATGAATCATTTCTCAAGAATACCCCATCAATGAAAAGAATGCGTTTTCTTTCGTGTATTTTGTCGTTAACAGTGTTTTGGTGGTAAGGTTGAATTTTTCCTTGTTATACTATGAATCGTTACAATCTGCGTTTGCATCAAACTCCCTCCCCCAGCGGGGGAGGGTCGGGGTGGGGGTTTCAAAAGCGCAGATTGTTCCCATTTGAAGTATATTATAAATATAACCAGAGAGTGTATTATGATCATTGATCTGGGGGATAAAAAGCCCCGTATCGGCAACAATGTCTTTATCGCCCCGACAGCGGTGATCGTCGGGGATGTGGAAATTCGGGATGGCGCCAGTATCTGGTATGGTGCGGTGCTTCGGGGAGACATGTCCTCGATTTTTGTCGGCGAAAACACGAATGTGCAGGACAACTGTACGGTACACACGGATTACGGAAAGCCCACGCATATCGGAAACCGTGTCACCATCGGCCATAACGTGATCTTGCACGGCTGCCGTATCGAAGATCGCTGTTTGATCGGCATGGGGTCGATTCTGCTGAACGATTGCCGGGTACAGGAGGGCTCCATCGTGGCGGCCGGCTCTCTTTTGAAAGAAGGCCAGTGTGTCGGCCCGTTTCATCTGGTTGCCGGTACACCGGCCGTATTCAAAAAAGAACTTCCCCACGAAATTTTTTCCCGCCTTGACACCCCCATCGCAAATTATCTGAATGCAGCACACGAACACATGAGCTTCAGTCGGATTCGCCAGGAAGGAGGTTAGCTCGAATCACGGAAGGGACGGTTTCCCCGGCGAAACTTCCCATCCGGGATTCCGGATTTTATGAGGCGCTTCACATCACCCCGATAAGTGTAACGCAGAAAAGAAAAGGGCCGGTTTTCTCTCAGCACAGAGAAGCCAGCCCTTTTGTTTATTCTGTCACCGGTCAACGTCTTATGTTGCCCCCCCTTACCCTCTGAGGGGAGCATAAGGAAAGTGCAGATTTATGCCCGTTCACAGTATAGTGACAGACTGCGTCAAATAATCAACTGGTTTTCGGATGACATTTTACACAAGTGGTCGGTGCGTTCTGGTTATTGTTCTTTTTGTTCGCTTCCTTATGGCATCCCTGGCAGTTCTTGTGCATGGCTTCGGCATGATATTCCAGCACTTCTTTGTCTGTCAATTTGGGAGCATCTTTTCCCTTTGGTTTTTCGCTGGGTTTCTTGTGGCATTCGGCGCAGCTCTGAACATCGTCTCCTTCTTTGAGGTTGGCCAGCGGCTTTCCGTCTTTGTCGTGATGGCATTCCCCACAAGTGCCTTTATACTCGACAACATGCTTTTTATGTGAAAATTCGACTATGCCTTTTTCATGCTTGGGATATATCTTGTTTTCCATTTTGATGACGTCCGCTGCTTTGGTTCCCGCGTAAAGGGCGGCTGAAGCAAACACGACGGCAATCCCGACAACCATGACAATCCATAAACTTTTCTTCATACGATTTTTTCCTCCTTTTTCCGGTTGACAATCAATGGTTTCAGCAAAAGCTCTTCCGCTGCATCCTGTGCCGAAACTGCAGCCAAGAACCCGTATCTTATGGTTTTTCTACCGGAGTTTCTTCCGAAACATCTTCCGGTGGTTTATTGCGGACAAAGATTCTGGCACCGAGAATACCGATTTCGTAAAGTGCCATCATGGGAATAGCCATCAGCGTCTGGGATATCACATCCGGAGGCGTTAAAATGGCTGCGATGATAAAGATGACAAGAATGGCATATTTTCGATTTTTGGTTAAAAAGTCAATGGAAATGATACGCAGCTTTACCAGAAAGACCAGAACCAACGGCAGCTCGAAAATGAGGCCGAAGACCAGCAGAAAAAGAGATGCAAAGCTCAAGAATTCGCGCATGGTCAACAGCGGCTGAACCGTGTCGGTGGCAAAGCTGAGAAAAAAATCGAATCCGATTGGAAAGACCACAAAATAGCCAAAAAAAGCCCCACCGATAAAAAAGAATATGGACAACACCATGATGGGCGCCAGATGTCGTCTTTCTTCGGCATACAGTCCGGGGGCCACGAACATCCAGAACTGGTATAAAATGATTGGAACAGCCAGGAGGGTGCCGGCCAGAAACGCGACTTTGAGATAAACGAAAAATGCCTCTGGAAGGCTGGTGAAAATCAGTTTTTCGCCTGGTTTCATGACCGAAATCAACGGCGCTGTCAGCAGATGAAACAACCATTCCTTGACGCAGTAGCATATCACGAAACCAACGCCAATTGCGATAAAACAGGTGATCAGGCGCTTTCGCAGCTCTTCCAGATGGGACGTGAAAGGAATCTTCTCTTCATCGTTCATGGGGGCATCCTGTCAACTGGAAGCACGGGGTGGTTCAGGGGGTTTTGGGGGAGAGTCTTCCGGAGCAGGGGATGAGGGAGCGGATGCTGCATCCGAAGGTCTGGCGGCGGAAGCACTGGGGTCTGCTGCGGCAGCGGGGGTGTCGTTGATGACATCGAACGATTTTTTGACGGTGTGCATGCCATCTTCCAAATCCAGAGACTCCTTGATATCGCTGGCTGCCCGCTTGAATTCATTCAATGCTTTGCCAAGCGATTTCGCCACGTCCGGCAGCTTTTTGGGGCCGAGTACAATCAGCGCAATGACCAGAATCAGGAGCAGTTCCTGCATGCCGATACCAAACATAATTTCCTCCAGACCATTAAATATCCTTCATTTTATACTTTTTCTATCCCCATGTGTCAAGGTTAACCCGAATCATTCGAATCCGGTCTTGAAAAAGAGACAGGGATGTATCATCTTTGGTCGATGAAAACTCCTGCAATTGTCGTTCGCGGCGCCAGACAAAACAACCTGAAAAATCTCGATCTGGATATCTTCCTCAACCGGATAACGGTGATCACCGGTGTCAGCGGTTCCGGTAAATCTTCCCTGGCCTTCGACACGCTGTATGCCGAAGGCCAGCGGCGGTATGTGGAAACATTTTCACCGTATGCCCGGCAGTTCATGGACCGGATGGACCGGCCGCAGGTGGATGCCATTCTGGGAATTCCACCGGCCATTGCCATCGACCGGAAAGATCCCGTCAAAACATCCCGATCCACGGTGGGGACCATGACGGAGCTGACCGATTATGTCAAACTGCTGTTCAGCCGCATGGGACAGCTTCACTGCCGGGGGTGCGGCAGGCCCGTATTGCCGGAAACGCCGCTGCATGTCTGGAAAGCGATACAGGATTTGGAAGAAGGAACCGAAATCCGCATCACGTTTCCAGCCACCCTCGAGTCGGATACTTCGCCGGATACCATGCAGCCGTGGATTCGGATGGGCTTCGACCGCTATGTGGCCGAGGGACGAACCGGGCAGTTGTCGGAGCTGTCTTCCCAGCCGATCCCCCAGCCGCTGCACATTCTGGTGGACCGGCTGCGGTTCCGGGCCGTGGATCAGCCTCGGATCATGGATTCCATCGAGCAGGCCTTTCAGTGGGGAGCCGGTCATATCGAGCTGTGGATTGGCGCCGCAGACCCACTGTCTTTCAGTCGGGAACTGGCGTGTGCTTCCTGCAAGATTGCCTACGCCTCGCCGATTCCCAATCTTTTTTCCTTCAACAGCCCGGTCGGTGCCTGCGGTGCCTGCCGGGGGTTCGGCCGGATCATCGATATCGACTGGGATCTGGTGATTCCCGATCCATCCAGATCTCTCGAACAGGGTGCTGTCAAGCCATGGGGCACAAAGGCGGATGACAAAGTCGAATTCGAAGAACTGATCGCATTCTGTCGGCAGCAGGGAATTTCGACCCGAAAACCGTTCAAGGATCTGCCTGATGATCACAGAACGGCCATTCTGGAAGGAACGTCGACCTATTACGGGGTCCGCGGTTTTTTCAAGTGGCTGGAAACCAAAACCTATAAACTGCCGGTGCGGGTGTTTCTGTCCCGTTACCGAAATTACACGATCTGCGGGGACTGCAACGGAACCCGGTTCAAACCCGAAACCCTGCGCTACCGGCTGGCGGGCCGAACGATTTCAGATGTCTATGCGTTGAATGTCATCGCTGCCGTGTCTTTTTTCACCGATCTGAACATGGATTCCACGGACAATGCCGGCCGCATGATTTATGACGAAATCCTGTCCCGGCTGACGTTTCTTCTGGATGTGGGATTGGGATATCTGACGTTGGACCGGCAGTCCCGAACCCTTTCCGGCGGCGAAGTCCAGCGGGTCGCGTTGGCCTCCAGCCTCGGATCGTCCATGGTCAATGCCCTCTATGTTCTGGATGAACCCAGCATCGGGCTGCATCCGCGGGACTGCAGCCGTCTCGTCCAGATTCTCAAGCGGCTTCGAAATCTTCCCAATACGATCGTTGTCGTGGAGCATGATCCCGAAATCATCCGGCAGGCCGACCGGATTCTGGACATGGGGCCTCAGGCCGGTGAAAACGGCGGACGAATCATGTATGACGGCCCGGTGTCCCGTATTGCCGGAACATTGACGGGCGACTATCTGACCGGAAAACGCCGGATTCCCATTCCGCCTCGAAAAGAGATCGGGGCCGATACGCACTGGATACGGATAGAAGGTGCTTCGGAAAACAATTTGAAAGATATCGACACGGCGTTCCCGCAAGGGAGGATGACCTGTATCACCGGAGTGTCCGGATCCGGAAAATCCACACTGGCCGACGATATTCTGTTCAAGGCGATTCAGCGCATCAAGGGACGGGCAACAGACCGACCCGGAGCATACCGGGCGATCCATGGGATAGAGAATATTTCCGATGCGGTTCTGGTGGATCAGCATGCGGTGGGCCGCACGCCAAGAGCCAATGCGCTGACCTATACGGGTGCAATGGATGTCTTACGAAAGCGTCTGGCCGAAACACCCCAGGCCCGTGACCGCAACCTGACGGCCGGCTATTTTTCCTTCAATGTTCCGGGTGGACGGTGTGAAGCCTGCAAAGGCGAAGGCTTTGAAAAAATTGAGATGCAGTTTCTCTCGGATGTGTTCGTCACCTGTCCTGCGTGCGGCGGGAAACGGTTCAGCCCGGATGCCCTGACTGTCCGATATCGGGGGCTGAATATTTCGGATATTTTCAATCTGACCACCGATGAGGCACTGGCATTTTTTGCGGATGTTCCTCAGATCACGAGCCCCCTGACTACGCTGTCGGATGTGGGGCTGGGTTATCTGAGGCTGGGCCAGCCCCTGAACACGCTCTCCGGCGGAGAGGCCCAACGGCTGAAGCTGTCCCGGTTTCTTCAGGAATCCAGTAGCCGCAGCCGGCTGTTCATTCTGGATGAGCCCACCACCGGTCTTCATTTTCAGGATATCGAACGGCTGCTGAACGTGTTTCAGCGGCTGACCGAAAAAGGGCATACGATTGTCGTGGTCGAGCATAATCTGGATGTGATCAAGACCTCCGACTGGGTGATTGACCTTGGGCCGGAAGGCGGGGACAGCGGCGGCGCCGTGGTGGTGTCGGGCACGCCGGAGTCCGTAGCGGAATGCAGCGAATCGCATACCGGCCGATTTCTGAGGGAATATCTCACTCCCGATTCTGCGCGCGGAATGTTGTTATTGCCGGATGCGGTTTCAGAGCCGGTGTCTGCCTGGGGCGGGGCCATCGTTATCAGCGGTGCCCGGGAACACAATTTGAAGAATGTCACCGCCTCGATCCCCCGCAACCAGCTCGTCGTGATGACAGGCGTGTCTGGATCGGGAAAGTCCTCTCTGGCGTTTGATGTCCTCTTTGCCGAAGGCCAGCGGCGGTACCTGGAAAGTCTGGCCCCGTATGTCCGTCAGTACATGACCATTCTGGAACGGCCGGATGTGGACCGGATCACCG